>SKGK01000082.1 GCA_007117465.1 Clostridia bacterium
CATGAGCGAAGCGAATTTTCTTGAAGCATAGGAACTTATGAAAATCCAAATTTTTGGAAATTTATATGCTGGGGATTGCAAAGGGGATTCCCATTGCTGGTTTAGAGGGGTTGCTCAGACTGCGATAGCAGTCGTCGAAGGGGGAAGTAATGTTTAAAAGTTTATGGCAAAATTATGAAAAGAAAATACGCAATAACAAAAATTGTACGCTGATCAATCAACAGCATATTGTTAATAAATATATACATGAGCAAGTGGTTTTTATCAATGGTCCTAAAGTGGTTGTCATTGGTGGTGGTACAGGTCTATCAACAATGCTTAGGGGACTGAAAAAACATACATCTAATATTACTGCTGTGGTAACGGTTGCAGATGATGGTGGAGGATCAGGGAGCTTAAGACAAGATTTAGGGATGATACCACCAGGAGATATACGTAATTGTATTGTTGCTTTAGCTAATACAGAGCCGATTATGCAACAATTGTTACAATACCGTTTTATAGAAGGTGTGCTTAAAGGACAATGCTTTGGCAATTTACTGTTAGCTGCAATGAATGGCATTTCAACAAGCTTTGAGGAAGCGGTAAAAAAAGTAAGTGATGTTTTAGCTGTTACAGGTAGAGTGCTTCCTGTGACTTTAGAGGATGTTAAGCTGTGTGCAAAGCTCAAAAATGGGATTACCATATGTGGCGAGTCTAAGATAGGAGAACAAAAAAAGAACTACGGGTCTACCATTGAAAAGGTATACCTAATGCCTGAACAGGTAAGTCCACTATCCGATGTATTAGATGCAATTTTAGAAGCAGATGTGGTGATTATCGGGCCAGGTAGTTTATATACAAGTATTATGCCTAATTTATTAGTAAAAGGTGTAAACCAAGCGATTCAAAATAGTGAGGCTTTTAAAATTCATGTTTGTAATGTGATGACACAACCAGGGGAAACAGAAGGATATTCCGCCTACGACCATGTACTTGCAATGCAGCAGCATGCACACATAAAGCCATTTATAGATGCCTGTATTGTTAACAAACAGCCAATTCCCCAAGAATTATTACATCGATATAACGAAGATGGTGCGCAGCCGGTACACATTGACAAAACACTATTTGAAAAAAACAATATTCTTTTGATAGAAAACAATATTTTGTCAGTTAAAGATGGATATATAAGACACAACACAGATAAATTAGCCCAAGTCATTATGGGGCTTGTCAAAAAGCATAATCTATAGTAAACATGTAAAAGATATGTATATACAAAATAAGGAGTGGTTATTGTGGAACTAGGTAGTTCGCATTGGCAGACATTTGAACAAGGAACTGAGCGCGAATGGTTACTTACCAATGGGATTGGGAGTTTTGCTTCGTCTACCGTAATTGGTGCAAATACGCGTAGATATCATGGACTGCTTGTAGCAGCCTTGAAAGCGCCCGTCAACAGACATCTAATCCTATCTAAGTTAGATGAAAGCATCTTATATAAGAATACATTGTACAATTTATATACCAATCAGACACCGGGGCATAGGAGTAACGGATATTTATATCAACAGCGATTTATAAGAGAGCCAGTCCCAACATATGTATATGCAATTGAAGATATTTTTATAGAAAAGCAAATTTGCCTTGTGCGAGAACAAAATAAAGTGGTGGTTGTTTATAACGTAATTGCAGGTGAAAATGCATCGCAGTTGAGAATAACGCCATTGGTGAATTTTAGAGATTATCATTTTAATACTTCAAGTGAGAATTTGCATTTTTCTAATACGGTTAGAGAAAATGGTGTGATAATGAATACACACGGTTTAGAAGACAGGTTTTTTATGAATATCAGTGATGGACATTTTATTAAGCAAGAAAATGTCTATTATTATAATATGGAATATGAAAAAGAAAAAGAAAGAGGCCTTCATGGTACAGAAGACCACTTTATCCCAGGCTATTTTGAAGTATCTATTAAGCCTAGACAAATAAAACGAATTACCATTACAGCTGGGATAGGCGAGTGGGAGGTATTAGAAGGTAACGAAGTCATTGAAGAAGAAATAGAAAGAAAATACATGTTGTTTGAAAATGCCGGGTATGAAGATGTATTTGCAAAAGCATTGGTAAAAGCAAGTGATGATTTTATTGTGGAGCGTGCGTCTACACATTCAAAAACAATTATTGCAGGCTATCCTTGGTTTACTGATTGGGGAAGAGATACAATGATTGCACTTCCTGGGCTTACGCTAGTAACAAAAAGGTATGAAGATGCAAAAGACATATTATATACCTTTTCTAAGTATGTAAAAAATGGGCTGATTCCGAATATGTTTCCGGATACAGGACAGCAGCCAATATATAATACTGTAGATGCGGCTTTATGGTATTTTCAAGCGGTGTACAAGTATTTAAAATATACAGGGAACTATACCTTTGTTAATCAGTATCTATATCATAGCCTTGAGCAAATTATATCGGCGTATATGAAAGGAACGCTATATCATATTGGGGCAGATGAAGATGGATTGATTTATGCAGGAGATGAACATACACAACTAACATGGATGGATGCAAAAGTAGGAGAGTGGGTGGTTACACCTAGACATGGAAAAGCCGTTGAAATTAACGCATTGTGGTATAATGCACTTAATATTATGGCGGTAATAGCCCAAAAAAATGGCAAAGATAATACAGTATATATTGAGAAGGCGCATCAAGTTAAAAAGTCTTTTGATCAAGTTTTTTGGAATGAAAACGGTAGCTGTTTATATGATGTTGTAAATGATACTGGAAAAGATGACAGTATAAGGTGTAATCAAATTTTTGCTGTTAGTCTTGATTTTGCGGTGATAGAAGGGGAAAAAGCCAAAAAAATTGTAAATGTTGTATGGCAGCAATTATATGCGACCTATGGATTAAGGAGCTTATCACCAAATGATAAGCAATATAGATGTATATATATCGGTGATCAAGTAGCGAGAGATGGTGCTTATCATCAGGGAACAGTATGGAGCTGGCCTATAGGACATTTTATTTCAGCATATCGTAAAGTAAATGGTTATACGCAAGAAAGTCAAGAAATTGCAAATAAGTTTATTGAGCCATTTAAAGATCATATGCAAGATGCTTGTATTGGAAGCATCTCAGAGATATTTGACGGTGATGCTCCACATACCCCTAGAGGCTGTTTTGCACAAGCTTGGAGTGTGGCTGAAGTGCTTCGTGCTTATGTAGAGGAAATTTTAGATAAGTAGTAAGTGTAAGGCATGATAAACAGAGTAAATGGGGGAATAATATTGTCTTTTTCATCAAAATCGAAGAATGAACTAAGCAGAGTAAAGGTCAAAAATCGATGTTGTTATTACGCTGAACTTGCAGGCATTTTATTGTTTTCGGGTGTTTTTAAATATAGTGGTGAAAATGTCTTGTTAAAAGTAAATACTGAAAATGCTTCTGTCGCGAGAAGGGTATTTAACCTTATCAAATGGTGCTTTGATATGCATATACAAGTGAGCATTAGAAGGAATAAATCGTCAAAGCATATGCATAGTTATGCGCTTTATATTCATGAAAGAGAGAAACTAGAATGTATTTTTAAAGGGTTAAAATTAATTGCGAAAGACAGTAACTTTAAAAGTATTATTAATTTTCGCATTCACAAAGATTTAATAAAGTATGATTGTTGTCAAAAAGCATTTATACGAGGGGCTTATTTAGGGGGAGGCTCAATTGCCGACCCCGAAAAAGCATATCACTTTGAGTTTATTACAAGATTTTATTTGTTGAGCAAAGATTTTTGTGAATTACTGAGTGTATTTGATTTACAACCTAGAGTGATTATGCGCAAATCAAATTATGTTATTTATTTTAAAGGGAGTGAATATATCGTTGATTTGTTAAATATTATTGGTGCACATAAATCACTATTACAGCTAGAAAATATTCGAATCATGAAAGAAATGAGAAATAATGTAAATCGCGTGGTAAATTGTGAAACTGCCAATTTAGAAAAGACGGTAAGTGCTTCGATAAATCAAATACAGAATATTGAGTATATAGAAAAAAATATGGGCTTGGATAAATTACCTGAGCGTTTACAGGAAATGGCAATATTGAGATTAAAGTACAAAGAGGCTTCGCTAAAGGAATTAGGGGATATGCTATCTACACCTGTAGGGAAATCAGGTGTCAATCATCGTTTGAGAAAACTGCAACAGATTGCAGCAGAGTTAAAAAATAAAAATTTATAAAAATATGCTTAAAAAATAAAAATTTGCAGGAAGTTCTATGCAATTTGTCGAATAATAACCTAGACAGAAACAAGACTTTACCTAAAATCTAGTTTAAACATACTTTAGGTAAAAATTTTTAAAAGAACTATTTTGAAGTTGTGAGGGGTTTTATGAGGAGAATATTGCTAAAAAACATACAACAGAATATGAAACTAGCTCGAGCTATTTACTCTGAAGAAGGTAGAGTCATACTTAACAAAGGGATTACACTAACGCAAGAATACATAAAACGGTTAGCGGCATTAGGTATAAGTGAGATATATATAGAAGATGCCATTTCTTATGATATTGAAATCCACGATATCATACATGAGCAAACACGTAACGAGGCTAAAGTGATCATAAAAAGCATAATGGAAAATTGCAGAAAAGGGATAATGTATAATTTAGATCATGTTAAAAATATCGTTAATAACATATTAGACGAGCTCTTAGATAACAAGGATATTTTGATTAACTTAAGTGATATTAAGACGATGGATGATTATACTTTTTCGCATAGTGTAAATGTGTGTGTGCTTTCTGTAATTACAGGGATTAATCTAGGACTAAATCAACTTAAAATAAGGGATTTAGGCGTAGGGGCATTATTACATGATGTTGGCAAAACACTTATTCATCCAGAAATCCTTAACAAACCTTCAAAGCTCAGTGAGGATGAATTTGAAGAAATAAAAAAGCATACCGTTTTAGGGTATGAATTACTAAAGAAAAATATTCATATTAGTGAAACTTCTGCATACATAGCGCTAGCACATCATGAAAGATATAATGGGAGTGGATATCCATCTTGTATTGAGGGGGGGCGGATTCATTTATTTGCAAGAATTGTAGCGATTGCAGATGTATATGATGCGCTTACTTCAGATCGTGTGTATCGTAAAAAGATATGTGTACATGAAGTGGTTGAGCATATTATGGCATTGGGAAAACAACATTTTGATACAGACATTATACAATCTTTTATCCTAAATATTGCGATTTATCCTGAAGGAACGGGCGTTTTGTTAAGTAACGGATGTAGGGGCCTTGTGGTAAAAGTAATGCGTCATTTTCCCACAAGGCCTGTCGTTAGAATTTTATATGACAGTAGTGGCAATAGCATACAAGAAGATGAGCAAATTAATTTAACGGAAGTCTTAAATATTACAATAAAAAATACATGTGAGATATAGTTAGAAAGGAAAAAGGTGTTGATAGTGGTGCAACCTTTTGTGCATTTGCATGTCCACACACAGTATAGTTTGCTAGATGGGGCATGTAGAATAACAGAGCTTATCAAAAAAGCAAAAGAATTAGACATGGACAGCATTGCAATTACAGACCATGGGGTCATGTATGGCGTAGTAGATTTTTATAAAGAAGCTAAGAGGCAAGGGATTAAGCCTATTATTGGTTGTGAAGTCTATACCGCTGCACGTACACGTCAGGATAAGGCAAGTCATATTGATGCTAATCCTGGCCATTTAGTGCTACTCGCAAAAGATGAGACAGGCTATCAGAATTTGATGCATCTCGTATCGATTGGTTTTGTAGAAGGGTTTTATTACAAGCCTAGAGTTGATTTTGAGATATTAGAAAAATATCACGAAGGATTGATAGCTCTTAGTGGGTGTTTAGGGGGAGACGTGCCACGTGCGATATTAAATGGTGATGAAGAAAAGGCAAAGCAGCTAATCATGAAGTATATATCAGTTTTTGGGCGTGAAAATTATTTTTTAGAAATACAAGACCATGGTATCTCAGAGCAACGTATCTTAAACACAAAATTGATTAAACTTGCCAAAGAAATTGAGATAGGTGTTATTGCAACCAATGATGTACATTATGTAAATAAACAAGATGCATGGAATCAAGATGTATTACTTTGCATACAAACTGGAAAAACAATAGATGAGTCAGAGAGAATGAAGTTTGAGACCAATGAGTTTTACTTAAAAAGCACAGAAGAAATGATGCAGTTATTTTCATATGTGCCTGAAGCAATTACTGCGACAGCAGATATTGCCAAGCGTTGCAATGTAGACTTTGAATTTGGAAAATTACACTTACCTTATTATGAGGTGCCAGAGGACAAAACACCTTTTGATTACTTGAAAACACTTTGTCAGCAAGGGATGGAGCAAAAATATAAAGTGATAACACCCGCCATACAGGAAAAATTAGACTATGAGCTAACGGTAATTAAAAATATGGGATACATCGATTATTTTTTAATTGTGTGGGATTTTATTAAATACGCTAAAGACCACGGTATCATGGTAGGGCCAGGACGAGGATCAGCAGCAGGTAGTTTAGTAGCGTATAGTTTAGGCATAACCAATATAGATCCTGTAAAATATCACTTGCTGTTTGAGCGATTTTTAAATCCTGAGAGAGTAAGTATGCCTGATATCGATATTGATTTTTGTTATGAGCGAAGACAGGAAGTAATTGATTATGTAATTAGAAAGTACGGCAAAGATAGAGTGGCACAGATTATCACATTTGGAACGATGGCTGCGCGCGCTGCAGTAAGGGATGTAGGGCGTGCCCTTAACATGCCTTATGCAGATGTTGATGTAGTTGCCAAAAGCATTCCGATAGAATTAGGGATGACCATTGAAAAAGCGCTTCAAATGAACCCTGAACTTAAAAAGATGTATCAAAAAGATAAACAAGTGCATACTCTAATAGATGCTGCAATGAGTTTAGAAGGCCTGCCTAGACATGCATCTACCCATGCTGCAGGGGTGGTTATTTCAAACAAGCCTGTTGCTGCACATGTGCCCTTACAAAAAAATGAGGATAGTATTACTACTCAATTTCCAATGGGGACATTAGAAGAGTTGGGTCTTTTGAAAATGGACTTTTTAGGCCTTCGCACCCTAACAGTAATTCGTGATACGGTATGTATGATTGCCCAGTCTCAACATATTAACATCGATATAGAAAATATTGATTTTGAATCGAAGCCAGCGTATGACCTTTTGTGTCAAGGCAATACAGAAGGGGTGTTCCAGCTTGAGAGTGCGGGCATGAAGCAATTTATGAAAGAGTTAAAGCCAAACACATTAGAAGATATTATTGCCGGCATTTCTTTGTATAGACCAGGTCCTATGGATCAAATTCCACTTTACATTAAGAATAAAAATAATCCAGCCCAGATTACATATAAGCATCCATTATTGGAAAGTATTTTAGATGTTACGTATGGATGTATTGTATATCAAGAGCAAGTGATGCAAATTGTAAGAGAGCTAGGTGGATATTCATTAGGTAGAGCTGACCTTGTAAGAAGAGCAATGTCCAAAAAGAAAACAGACGTTATGGAGCAAGAAAAGAATAATTTTATCTATGGGATTGTAGATAAAGATGGTAATATAGAGGTAGAAGGTGCCATTAGAAAAGGGCTGCCTGAACATATAGCAGTTTCAATTTTTGATGAGATGATGGATTTTGCAAAATATGCATTTAATAAATCTCATGCAGCAGCATATGCAGTGATTGCCTATCAGACTGCTTGGCTTAAAACCCATTATCCTACGGAATTTATGGCAGCACTACTTACGAGTGTATTAGATAATGCGACTAAAATATCAAGATACATTCAAGAATGCAAAAAGATGCATATCACCTTGTTGCCACCAGATATTAATGAAAGTTATGATGGGTTTACGGTTTTAGAGAATTGTATTCGTTTTGGGTTAGTAGCAGTCAAAAATGTAGGGCGAAATATTATCAAGGATATGATTGATGAAAGAAAGGAAAATGGTAATTTTAAAAGCTTTAGTGACTTTTGTGAAAGAATGAGTGAGAAGGATATTAATAAGCGTTTTGTAGAAAGCTTAATTAAATGTGGAGCATTTGATGGTTTTGGTAAACATCGTTCTCAGCTGATGGCAGCATATGAAAAAATGCTAGATGGTATCGGACAAAGTCGTAAAAGAAATATTCAAGGGCAGATTTCATTTTTTGGCTCATCTGACCAAAACCAAATGCCACAAAGCGTTATAAAAGAGCAGTATCCGCCTATAAGTGAATTTGAACCTGAAAAAATATTAATAATGGAAAAAGAGACGATGGGATTATATGTTTCGGGACATCCGTTAGATAAATATCGTAAGCAGCTCGAACAAAAGTCGACAGCTACAACGCTAGACATTGTAAGCGCTGCGGATGAACTGATAGAAGGGAACATCAATCAACCGGCAACAAAATCTTTTCAAGATGGAGATATGGTTACGATTGGCGGCATTATTGCTGCTAAAAAAACAAAGACAACTAAGACCAATCGGATGATGGCTTTTGTTACATTAGAAGATTTATATGGTAGTATAGAAATAATAATATTTCCTAAGACATTAGAAAAGTATGATAAATATGTCACAGAAGACAATGTAGTCGTAATAAAAGGACGCATTAGTATGCGAGAAGAAGAAGAACCTAAAATTTTATGCGAAGAAATATCATTGCTAAAATATGAACATGAAGGCCCTAAATTATATATAAAAGTAACGAGTAAGTTAGATGAGCGATTAGCCCAAGTAAAGAAAAAACTTCAATTTTTTAACGGCGACACACCCGTGTATGTGTTTTTTGAAGATACCAAAGAGCTTCACATGGCACCTAAAGCAATGTGGGTAAGCTTAAATGACATATTATTGAATGAGTTAAAGGATATATTGGGGGAGAAATGTATAAAGGTAAGATAAATTTGCATAAATGTATTGATTTTTCTAGTAAAGTAATATAATATTAGTGCGAGGTGGTTTATATGAATGAAAAAAAAGAAGGTTCCGTGGGCGATTATATTGTGGTGAAAGCAGAAGAGAATGGTGTAAATATTATCGGGCTAACAAGAGGGAAGGATACAAAGTTTCATCACACAGAGAAATTAGATAAGGGAGAAGTTTATATTGCGCAATTTACAGAGAATACCTCAGCAATGAAAGTAAGAGGAAAAGCAACGGTTTATTGTCAGCATGGTGGAATTAAGGTTGGAGAATAAGAAATGATTGGAAGAGCGCATGGTGGGAAGGGGTGTGTTTTTTGATATGTGGACTGTAGTTTACATGGCACAAAGCAAGGAAATGGTTACAAGACTACAGGAAATACTCGAGAAAGAAGGCTTGCTAGTAAAGATAAGACCCATTAGCAAGCATAAAGAGAATCAGGATAATTATTATGAGGTGCTTGTACCAGAGTCAGAAGTAGAGGAAGCACATAGTATTATTATTGATACAGGGTTTTAGTGCCCTTTTTTTGAAAGTATAGTAATTTATAAAAATCCAGATTTTTGGAAATTACTATGCTCATGAGTGAAGCGAATTTTCTTAAGAGTACTAGAAGTTTATTAGAGAGGGGCCGTCAAATGGGCGATCAAAAAACAATTGGTGTACTAACCAGTGGTGGAGATGCACCAGGTATGAATGCTGCAATACGTGCTATTGTGCGCACAGGTATTCATTACGGTTTTAAAATGATAGGCATTCGAAAAGGGTATAATGGACTTATCAGCGGTGATTTTGTAGAAATGACACCAAGATCAGTATCTGATATGCTTCAGCGCGGAGGCACCATTTTGCAGACGGCGCGTAGTGAAGCATTTAAAACGGAAGCAGGTATTCAAAAAGCAGTTAAGATGGCAAAGAGTAAAGGCATTGACGGTATTGTGGTGATTGGTGGAGATGGTTCTTTTAAAGGAGCAAGGGCACTTAGTCATAAAGGAATTTCAACAGTAGGGATTCCAGGAACCATTGATAATGATATCGATTGTACCGAGTATACGATTGGATTTGATACTGCCCTAAACACCATTAAAGACGCAATTGACAAACTGCGTGATACCGCGACTTCACATGAAAGATGCAGTGTTGTTGAAGTAATGGGTAAAGATGCGGGCTATATAGCTGTTAATGTAGGGATAGCGAGTGGTGCTGAAGCCATTATCGTTCCAGAAAGAGAATTTGATTTTCAAAAAGATATTTTTGAACCTATTATGCAAGGTAAAAAACGTGGTAAAAAACACGACATTGTTATTTTAGCAGAGGGCGTAGGAGATGCTGTCAAACTAGCAAGAAAAATTGAAGCAGAAACAGGGATTGAAGCGCGTGCAACGATTTTAGGACATTTGCAAAGAGGTGGAAGTCCCACAGCTATGGATCGCGTCATTGCAAGTCAAATGGGTGCAAAGGCGATAGAGATTTTAAAAGCAGGTAAAAGCAATCGAGTAGTGGCTATGAATCAAAATAAAATTGTTGATTTTGATATAGATGAAGCATTAGCAATGGAGAAAAGTATAGATAATGAAATGTTAGCACTTTCAAAAATTTTGTCAACATAATAATTGTTTATAATTAATTTAATATATTTATTTTTTAGGAGGTAATAATTATGAGTAAGTTAGTAGGTTCAGCTATTTTTGGACAATCAGGAGGGCCAACTTCTGTTATTAATGCAAGTGCATCAGGGGTTATTCAAGAGGCTTTAAAACAGGAAAATATTGTGCAGGTGTATGGCGCGGCACATGGGATTAGAGGAATCTTAGAAGAGGATTTTTATAACATGAGAGAAGAAGAGTTAAGAGAACTTGAACTTCTCAAATCAACACCTTCTTCTGCCCTAGGTTCTGTACGTTATAAGCTAAAAGACTTTAATGAGGATGACACAGATTATAAAAGGCTTTTAGAAGTGTTCAAAAAATACGACATTCGATATTTCTTCTACAATGGAGGAAACGACTCGATGGATACATGTAATAAAATCAGTAAATACATGCAAAAAGTGGGCTATGAGTGCCGCGTAATGGGTGTTCCTAAAACCATCGATAATGATTTATGGGCAACCGACCACTGTCCAGGTTATGGCAGTGCTGCAAAGTATATCGCGACCTCCACGATGGAAGTATATCATGATGCAAATGTGTATGATACAGGCATGATTACAATCCTTGAAATCATGGGAAGAAATGCAGGATGGCTTACAGCTTCTTCTGCGCTTGCAGCACACAAAGGAAATGGACCCGATTTAATCTACTTACCAGAGGTGTCATTTGATGTAGAGAAGTTCTTAGATGACGTTGAAAGAATCTATAAAGAGAAAAATAATGTAATTGTAGCGGTTTCTGAAGGTATCAAAGATAAAGAAGGCAGATACATATCAGAATATGGTTCAGACCTTGCTAAGACAAAAGATGCTTTTGGACATGCTCAGTTAGGTGGACTTGCTGCAACACTTGCAAATATGACCCAAGAGAGAACAGGTTCAAAAGTACGAGGCATCGAATTTAGTTTGCTTCAAAGATGTGCATCTCACTGTGGATCTTTAACCGATGTAAATGAAGCATTTATGGCAGGACAAATGGCCGTTAAACATTCGGTAAAAGGCGAGACAGATAAAATGGTTGCCTTTGAAAGAGAAGCAGGTGACCAGTACAAATGTAATATTAAGCTAATTAATTTAACAGACGTTGCCAATAGAGAAAAGAAAGTTCCAAGAGAATGGATTAATGAGGAAGGTAACGGAATAAAACAGCCATTTATAGATTATGCGTTGCCATTAATCCAAGGTGAACTTGTCTTCCCATTAGAAGATGGTTTGCCAAGATTTGCAAGATTAAATAAAGTACCTGCTAAAAAGTAATAGATAGAGTAGCAGATAAAAATCAATCCAGTTAAAAGCAGTGAAAGAGAGGAGTAAGTGCAGCCTGTCTCAAAGAGAGGAAGATACAATAGCTGAAAGTTCTTCTGGGATAAGTGCACCGAAGGTAGCTCTAGAGCTTTGCAGCTGAAATCATAACAAAGTAGGCTGTGACGGTAGTTACGTTAAAACGATAAGAGTGCTTATGTGTCTTGTAGACGCATAAGAACAAAGGTGGTACCGCGAAATAGTAAACCTCGTCCTTTTTTATAAGGATGGGGTTTTTTATTGCCTAGGAGCGCATAAAATTTTTCTGTTAATTTAAGCCGTAAAATTCGCTTATAATGAAGCATACAGCATTATGGAAGGGTGAGAAGATGGATGAAAATATTGTCGCATATATCGTAATCATAATAGGTGCAATTATAGGATACAAACCCAAAGTTTTATCTCGCATATTAAAAGTACAGGAAGTATCCGAAAAGCAGAGTATCATAATCAAGCTAGTGGGATTAGTTTTTGTACTGATAGGCGTATTAATGGTTTTTTATGCGTGAAAGAGAAAAAGAAAATATCCTGAGGAAAACAAATATTATAAGCCGTTCTATCCGTGAAATAAATGGAGAAAACTAAGATTCAATTTCCTTATCATGCGTACAAGTCAAATATTAGAATAATTTTAAAATACCAAGGAGGCAGATAACGTGGAAAATAAAAATATGGAAACAACGTATAATCCAAAACAAGTAGAAGACAGATTATATGATAAGTGGATTGAAAAAGGATACTTTAGACCAACCGTGGACGAAGAAAAAGACCCGTTTACCATTGTCATTCCCCCACCTAATGTTACAGGGCAATTGCACATGGGTCATGCATTAGATGAAACGCTTCAGGATATACTAATTCGCTTTAGAAGAATGCAAGGGTATAGTACGCTTTGGCTTCCAGGGACTGACCATGCAGGGATAGCGACTCAAATAAAAGTAGAAGAAATGCTTAGAGAGCAAGAAGGGCTTACGCGCTATGACCTTGGACGAGAAAAGTTTTTAGAACGCGTTTGGGAGTGGAAGAATACCTATGGCAACCGCATTACTAATCAGCTCAAAAAATTAGGTTCTTCGTGTGATTGGACAAGAGAGCGTTTTACGATGGATGAAGGATGTTCTGATGCAGTAAAAGAGGTGTTTGTTAACCTATATAACAAAGGTTTGATATATCAGGGGAATAGAATTATTAACTGGTGCCCAAGCTGCATTACTGCGCTTTCTGACGCGGAAGTAGATCATGCAGAAAAAGCAGGACATTTTTGGCATGTGAAATATTATGTAAAAGATAGCGAAGAGTTTTTAACCATTGCTACTACACGTCCGGAAACTATGTTAGGAGATACAGCGGTTGCGGTACACCCAGAAGATGATAGGTATAAACATCTGATTGGCAAGATGGTTGTTTTACCATTACTTAATCGAGAAATTCCTGTTATTGGGGATGAATATGTTGAAAAAGATTTTGGGACAGGTGCATTAAAAATAACACCTGCACATGATCCAAATGATTTTGAAATTGGTGTACGTCATGGACTAGCACAGATTAAAGTGCTAAACGATGATGCTACAGTGAATAAACAAGGTGGCAAATATGAAGGTATGGATCGATATGAAGCAAGAAAAGCAATTGTGGAAGATCTTGAGGGATTAGGGTTTTTAGTAAAGATTGAAGACCATGCGCACAATGTAGGACACTGTTACCGTTGTAGCACAGTGGTTGAGCCTATTACTTCTAAGCAGTGGTTTGTAAAGATGCAACCACTTGCAAAAGAGGGAGTAGAGGTTGTGAAAAATGGTACCATTCAGTTCGTACCTGAAAGATTTAGTAAAATATATATGAATTGGATGGAAAATGTGCATGATTGGTGTATATCTAGACAGTTATGGTGGGGACATAGAATACCTGCATATTATTGTGAGAATTGTCAAGAGGTAATCGTGTCAAAAGAGGAGATTCAATCGTGTAGTAAATGTAACGGTAGTGTAAAGCAAGACGACGATGTGTTAGATACATGGTTTAGCTCAGCACTTTGGCCCTTCTCTACACTTGGATGGCCAGAGCAGACTGAGGATTTAAAATATTTTTATCCGACGAGTGTATTAGTTACTGGATATGATATTATTTTTTTCTGGGTAGCGAGAATGATTTTCTCTGGCATGGAACATATGGGCGAAGCGCCGTTTAAACATGTATTTATTCATGGTATCGTAAGAGATGCAGACGGTAGAAAAATGAGTAAATCGTTAGGAAACGGGATTGACCCACTAGAGCTTATTGGGCAGTATGGGGCAGATGCGCTTCGTTTCACCTTGGCAACAGGAAATGCACCTGGTAATGATATGAGATTCCATCATGAAAAAGTGGAGTCAAGTCGTAATTTCACCAACAAAATATGGAATGCATCACGCTTTGTGCGCATGAACCTAACCATTACAGAAAATAAATTGCCGGATATAGAAAAACTAACCGCAGCTGATAAATGGATTGTGAGTCGATATAATACACTAGTAAAAGAAGTCACAGATAATTTAGAAAAGTTTGAGCTGGGGATGGCAATACAAAAGCTTTATGAATTTATATGGGATGAATTTTGTGATTGGTATATTGAAATGGTTAAACCTCGATTATATGATAAGGATTCAGTAGATAATATACAAGTGCAACATGTGCTAACATACGTACTTTCTAATACACTTAAACTGCTTCATCCATTTATGCCGTTTATTACGGAAGAAGTATGGCAGCACCTTCCACATGAAGGAGAAAGTATCGTTATTGCACCGTGGCCAAAGTACCAAGAAGGACATGTTTTTAAAGAGGAAGAGAAGCAGCTTAGCATTATTATGAAAGCCATTAAAAGTATTAGAAATCTGCGCGCTGAAATGAATGTACCACCTTCTAAAAAAGCAAAGGTATTGATTGTTACATCTAATCAGAATTTGTTTAAGAAAGGCATTGTGTATTTTGAAAAAATGGCATCTGCGGCTCAAGTCATTATTCAAGATACCAAACAGGGTATTGATGATGATGCGGTGTCTATTGTGGTAGAAGGTGCAGAAATTTTTATTCCGTTAGAAGAATTGGTGGATATAGGCAAAGAAATTGAGCGTTTACAAAAAGAAAAGGCGCATTTGCAAAGCGAAAAAATACGCGTAGAGAAAAAATTAAGCAACCAGGGTTTTGTGGCAAAAGCACCCGCAAATGTAGTTGAGCAAGAAAAAGAAAAAGGATTAAAATATACCGACATGCTTGATAAAGTAGAAGAAAGATTAGCAGCACTCACTAAAAAATAAGACAGATGTAAAGATAATGGTGAGAATCTCACCATTATCTTTACACTATAGGAGAGATACAAGATGACGTATGAACAGGCATTAGCCTATATTCATGGAACGTTAAAATTTGATACCAAAAAAATAGGATTAGACAATGTAACACATCTATTACGCTTTATGGGTAATCCCCACCAAAAATTAAAATACATCCATGTCGGAGGAACGAATGGAAAAGGTTCTACCACAGCAATGATTGCTAGTATTTTAAAAGCACAAGGATATAAAGTCGGCATGTATACTTCTCCGTATATTGAAGAATTTACAGAGAGGATACAAGTAGATGGACAACATATTTATAGAAATGATTTAGCGCGCATTACTGCTTGGGTAAAAGAACTTATTGAAGAGATGACGATGGCAGGATATACACATCCCACAGAATTTGAAATTGTTACAGCCATTGCTTTTGCTTACTATCATGAGCAGCAATGCGACTTCGTTGTTATTGAAGTAGGGATGGGAGGACTCTTAGATGCCACAAACGTGATTGCATCATCGATGGTAACTGTAATTACTTCTATTAGCATGGATCATACCGAATACCTAGGCAATACAATAGAAGCGATTGCAGAGAAAAAGAGTGGGATTATTAAGAAAAATGGGGTGGTAGTAGTATATCCGCAACTATTTCCTGAAGCTTATGATGTGCTATGTGAAAAGGTGCGGCAGCAAGAGGCAACGCTTGTAGACGTAGGATGTCAGAACACACAGATTATCTCTAGCACACTAGCAGGCAGCCAATTTACAATAGGATCACAGGAAGCGTATGAAATCCCCCTAATAGGTGATCATCAAGTGCTAAATGCTGTTACAGCCATTACAGCTATCAAAATGCTCTATAAGCACCATAATGTTAAAATTGAAAACCATGCGATTAAGCAAGGATTAAAGCAGGTAAAATGGCCAGGACGCTTTGAATTGATATGCCAAAAACCACTGTTTATTGTTGATGGTGGACACAATATTTCAGGGATACAGATGTTAAAAAATACACTTTTAAAGTATGTTGGTCACAAAAAAATGATATTTATCATGGGAATGTTAAGTAACAAAGAATACCAGGCGTGTGTGAGAGAAATTGTGCCCTTGGCTAATCAGGTAATTACAACCACGCCTAATCATCCTAACGCACTAGAGGCAAAGGCTCTATCGCAAGAAGTGAAAAAATATGCATCTCATGTATGTGCGGCATCTAACAGTGAAGAAGCAGTAAAAATGGCACTAAAAGATGCGGGAGACAATGATGTAATATGTACGTTTGGTTCTTTGTATTTAATTGGAGAAATAAAAAAAAATCTAAGGGAAATTTTATAATTAAGAAGGAAAAAGGCAAACCTTTGTTGAATAATAGATATATATGCATTTTGTCTTTATTCTTTCTCTATCTCTTCCATTCTAAGTGATGACATCAATTTTTTATCAATATAAAAAATAGCGTAGAAACAATGTTTAAATATAAAGGCTAGGGGGGACAAGAAGTGGACGTAAAAGCCGAGGTTAAGAGTTTGACGGCCTTAAATCTAGAACAGTTGCAACAAAATAATTGTATCGATGTTGAGCCAAAGAAATTAAATAAAATGGTAGAGCTTTATAATAAAGCGGTAGACAGCATTCAATCAAAAGGGGACGACATTGCAGCAATTGAGCTTAAAAAAGCGCTTTCTATTTATCCAGATTTTCTAGAAGCAAAACTTTTGCTGAGTTTGTGTTATATCGCAGGAAAACAAATGGACGAAGCTAAAAAACTGCTCTTTGATGTTACCCAGCAAGATAAGCTTATGCAAAGAGCTTATCGATATTTAAAACATGTACAGGATGCAGACAAAACCCGAAGAGAAATTAAAAAACCTCGTCTTTTTGTGGATAAAGCCAACTTTCCCACAAAAATTAACAAAGACATTATAAAAGTTGTTTGTGGCTCTTTAGTAGGAGGAGTGGTTGCGTATATTTTTTTAGTTAGTTCTATGACAGACATAAAAGAAAAGCATGAAGCTGACACCGCAGTGTGGCAGGAACAAACATATGAATATAATGTGACAATAGGGAATTATAAAGATCAGCTCTCTAATGTGACCGGGGAGCTGCAAAAAAGGGAACAAAGAATACAAGAAAAACAAGAACAAATTGCCTATTTGAAAAATGTTCAAAAGATTGTACAAATCGAAAAAAAACTCTTAGAGGGGAATCGTATAGAAGCTGCGGATATGCTTTTAGCGCTAAAAAGTGTTGTTTTTGAAGATATAGAACAATATATATTTAATCATTTATATAATACCACCATGGAACCGTTAGCAGAAGAATTATATCATGAGGGGTATCGTTTATATCGCCAAGGTAACGATGAACAAACCGTTGAAATATTGCGCCAATCTATTCGATATAGCCCAGAAGGGTATTTTGTTCCTCTTTCGCTATATTTTATTGGGAGAGGGCATGAAAGGCAAGGGGATATTAAAAATGCGCGACATTACTTTGAGCGTTTGATAGAAGATTTTCCGGGACATAGTTATGTTCAACATGCACAGAGTCGGTTGAATATTATAGGACAATAATCATTTTTAGGCAGGTTGTTTTACGGACAATGCTTATATAAAGCACTCAAATATTATGTAGTAGAGAAAACAAAAGTAAAAATGAAAGAGGAGGGAATGACATGTTAAAAAAAATACTCTCTAAAACCAAGCAGCAAATGCAAGGAATTAAAAGGATTAAAATACCAGATAAAATAAAACAAAGAAAAGTTAAAATGCCACAAATAAAGGGGCTAAAGAATCTCGGTATTCGTACAAAGTTAGTAATCTCTTTTTTGCTACTTAGTATGATTCCGCTCATTATTATCGGGTTTTATTCATATTCTGCGGCTAGAGACACTATTGAAGATAAAGTGAGTATTTTTGCGGGTGGGTTAATGCAGCAAACGGTGGTTAATATCGATGCACAAATAGAGAGAGTTGAAACTCTTACCATGCAACTCATAGCAGACCGAGAATTTTTAAGTTATATTTCTGCCAATACGTTTGATAACATGTTTGAGCGTCTTGAAAATACGAGAAGGATAGAAGATAGGATGAATGCCGTTGCTTCTTCTAATCGTAATATTCAAGGAATGATAATTTTAACCCATGAGGGGGAAACATATACCTATGGAAATTCAACTAATTGGAACACTTATTTTGCAGATGATGATTTTAAAGAAAGTGAAATGTATGAGCTTGTTGCTGAAAAAAGGGGAAGTCCGATTTGGGTTACTGGTGTCAATGATTCGTATTCAGATATCTTTTTAATGCGTCAATTAAGAAATCTCACTTCAGGTAGGGAAATTGGGACGCTCATTGTTGTCCTCCGAGAGGATTTTATCCGCACCTTATATCAGGAAATAGAATTAGGGGGAGAGAGTCGAATATTCCTTGTGAATCCAGAGAATGGTATTATTATTTCGCAAAAAAGAGAAGAAGGATTAGAACTTATGCTGGGTCAAGTTTTGGATTCAGAACTAATGTCGTTTGTGATGGAAGGCGCGCACAGCGATACGCAGCAAAGAGGGCAACACCTCGTCACTTATAGTACGTGTAGTAATGATTGGCGCTTTGTGGCGCAAATTCCTGTACAGTCACTAATGGCTGAAATGGATACAGTAGGCTGGCGAACCTTTTGGATTGCTCTCGCGTGTGCTGTTGTTGCGATTATATTAAGTGGACTTATTACAGTCAGTATATCAAATCCCATCTATGGTATGATGGCGCTGATGAAAAAAGCAGAGCAAGGAGATTTGACAGTACGATCTGACATTACAGGCAAACATGAGATGGGCAAGTTGGCAGCGAGTTTTAATGGCATGGTTGTCAATATCCAAAGATTAATTGCTGATACGCGTCAAACAGTTCAAAAAGTGGTGAAGGATACCGAAACCATTAACCAAGTATCCATGCAATCAGCACAAGCAGCGGAACAAGTCTCTGCGGCGGTAGAAGAGATTGCGAAAGGAGCAACGGATCAAGCAAGAGAGACTGATAATAGTACAAATGTGATTCAGCAACTTGCAGAGAAGATACTTACAGTAAATGATAATATGAATGTGGTAACAGAGGTTATTACGAGTACGAAGCAGGTAAGTAATGACGCTGGTATTACAGTAAATACATTGAATCAAAAAACAGATGAAGCGATGGAAATGGTACAGACCATTAAAAATAATATTGATGGATTAAGTAACCGCGCGAAAGATGTCATTAAGATTGTAAAATTGATTGCCAATATTAGTGAGCAAACCAACCTACTCTCATTAAATGCAGCTATTGAGGCTGCAAGAGCAGGGGAAGCAGGAAAAGGATTTGCAGTGGTTGCGGACGAAGTAAGAAAGTTAGCCGTTCAATCAAAAGAGGCAACAAACATGATTAGTAATATTATAGGCAATATTCAAAATGAAATACAACAAACGGTAGATGTTGTAGGGAAGGCTTCGGCGATTTTCAAAGAACAAGAAGCAACGGTGGGAGAAACGGATAATGCATTTGGTGATATTGCTAAAGCCATGGAATCTATTATGGAACAAATACAAAGTGTAGATGTAGCCATGGAAAATATGAACGAATACAGAGATAAAGCTACCGATGCGATTAGTAGCATTGCGGCTGTAGCACAGCAGGCAGCAGCAAGTACAGAAGAAGTGATGGCAACAAGTGAGGAGCAAACTTCTGCTTCAGAGCAGTTATCATCACTAGCAAAACAGTTAAATGTCATTGTAGGGGAAGTAGAAAAAGCAATGAAGCAATTTAATATATAGCTTTCATATGCGTCAGTTTAATCCATAATATTGAATGATTATGTAGAGGAAGATAGAAATATATAGTTTAAAATGACGCATATAGTATAGCTTTACAACAAAAAACGACAGGTACCTGTCGTTTTTTGTTGTAAAGTATGCAAAATATTACAAAACTAGTGCTTTTTCACGGAAGGAATTTACAAAAACATCTCGAATATTATATATAAAGCATACTATTCTCAAAAATATAATAGTATGGAATCAACCTTGATATTGATATCAAACGGAGGGATGAAAATTGGAAGTCACGTTCAAAAAAGAAGGAAGAATACTTATTATTACCATGGTAGGAGAGCTTGATCATCATGCTGCTAATGTAATACGGGATAAGATTGATCGAGAGATAACAAAAACATCTGCTAAAAATTTAATTTTTGATCTCAAACAGTTAACCTTTATGGATAGCTCAGGAATAGGAGTTATGTTAGGGAGATACAAGCTTATTCAAAAGTTAGATGGAAAAGCTTGTTTGGTTCATTTAAGTCCACAAGTGAGCAGAATTGTAAATCTTTCAGGCATGCATAAAATCATTCCTGCGTATAATAATTTACATCAAGCATTAGAAAAAATGTAGGGGGGAAAGAGGATGAATGTTCAAAATCATATGAGTGTAACGTTTTTAAATAAATCGAGTAATGAAAGTTTTGCAAGAGTTGTTGTAGCAGCCTTTGCAGCTCAACTTGATCCAACCATTGAAGAATTAGCTGATATCAAGACAGCGGTATCTGAGGCGGTTACAAATGCAATTATTCATGGATACGATAAAAAGGAAGGGAATATTACAATTGCCTGTACCATTATTAACGGTTGCATTGAAGTATGTGTTAGTGACCAAGGCAGGGGAATTGAAGATGTTGCATTAGCGATACAGCCACTTTATACTTCGCAGCCAGAAATGGAACGCTCAGGGATGGGTTTTACAGTTATGGAAACATTTATGAATAAACTAGAAATTCAATCTGAAAAAAATAAGGGTACAACAGTACGTATGGTAAAGCAAATACGGTCTAGATAGTAAAAGGTTGGAAATTAGACAGTTGGTCAGTTGGAATGGAGGTGGGATGTTGGGTGGTGCAATGGAACAGGAAATGTTGACACTCATTAACAATGCTCAAAATGGCGATAAGAAGGCACAGGAGACGTTAATAGAAAATAATATTGGTTTAATCTGGAGCATCGTAAAAAAGTTTCAGAATCGAGGATATGAAGCAGATGATTTGTTTCAAATAGGTAGTATTGGACTGATCAAAGCAATTCAAAAATTTGATATGCAATATGACGTCAAGTTTTCTACATATGCGGTACCAATGATTATGGGAGAAATCAAAAGATTTATGCGTGATGATGGGATTATTAAAGTCAGTAGATCGCTGAAAGAGACTGCGAATAAAGGCAGAATTATTAAAGAAACACTTACTAAGAAACTTGGAAGAGAGCCTACGGTACATGAAATAGCAGAGACATTAAAAATAGAGCCTGAAGAATTAGTAATGGCACTTGAAGCAAATCATACGCCTGAATCATTATACAGTACGTTACATGAGGGGGATAGCTCGCCAATTCTGCTTATTGATAGGATTGGTGAAGGAATAGATCAAGAAAATGATGTAATAAATAAAATTGCGCTTAAACAGGTATTAGATACCTTAAAGCCAAGAGAAAAGCAGATTATAGTGCTTAGATACTTCAAAGAAAAAACGCAAACACAAATTGCAAAGATGTTAGGAATATCTCAAGTACAAGTATCGCGTATTGAAAAAAAGATTTTGCAGCAAATGAAAAAGAAAATTAGCATATAACCCGCGTACTTTTCAAATAATAAGTATACATTTGGTAAGTTGGAAAGGTGGAGTGGGAATATGAGGAATGTCATGATGAAAAGAATAATGCTACTACTTATTGTAATCATTATTTTATTGTTTGTGCTTGGTTTATGGGTGCTAGCGGTTAGCAATATGGAAGATAAGACACCGTCGCGTGGTGTTTTTGTATATCAGCCGCTAACTTCTGAGATGAGTAGTTGGCGAGGTAAGGGGAATTGAACAGCCGCAGAAAAAATATTATAAAAAATTAGAAAACTATATACTTTATTTATAATATA
>SKGK01000042.1 GCA_007117465.1 Clostridia bacterium
AGTTCAAATCTTTTATCTAAGATATCTTCTTGATATATTTCGGTGGCTAACGGAAATGTGACACAATACCTACCCATGTATATTCACCGCCTTTGTGATGTTTTTTGATTTTCTATATATTCTTTAATTACACGAAAATACAATGTTGGTATTCGATTTATATTTCATGATTGTATTATACATCATGTTTACATAGAGAACAAGTGTTTTTTTGAATTTTTTATATATATCTATCCAAAATCATTCAAAAAGCAGGCTTATATCCCCATAGCTGAAGCTAGGGCTTTACGCCCATATTGTTAAAATCACTAATCCATATTTGCAAATCATTTTTCCTTATAAAACATATTTGGTTCTTCACCTTTTCTGACAATGATTTGCCTGTCTAAGTTTTTGGCCTTATTTATATTCTGCTACATTTTAGGGTAAATGTAAATATACCTTATCAACATATGTCCATTTTTATAGAAAAAAAGATACCCTTTCTATCGGGCATCTAATCTTCTTGCTGCCATGCATCTAGTTTTTCCATTACTAATGCATAGGTCTTTTGGGATATTTCAGGTAGTTCACCACCTAACGCTTTGGCTGCTTGTTTAAAGCCCTCTTCGATGGCACCTTTTAAAATGTCTAATTTGCTTTTATCTCCACCCGAGATGGCTTTGGCAAAGGATACAATGCGGTCGCTTACATTCTCGGCGCTATATTCCCCGCCCTCTTCAATCATTGCCTGCGCCTCTAAACGCGTCTGTTCGTCAACTTCTATATCTCCTGTGTCTTTTAAATCATAAAAAGTTTTCCCCTGCTTTAAAAGGAGCCGCTCTACTAAATCTCTTAACTGACTATGAGCTCTTTCGCTCTCTTCCTTAAGCTTATCAATCGTTGCTTCATCAACTTTTGCATTTGGCTTTTGATACGTGACTTGCTTTGTCTGCTGCTTAGAAGGTACATACTCTGATTGTTTAGCTTCTGACGGGTTGCTTTTTTCTTGCGTATCCTTGCCTTTTTTCTCACTTGGTAACGATGCTAAGTTTGTATCTTGTTTATGATTGTACTTGCCGCTAATTGGATTAACCTGCATACTACTACCTCCATTTCAACTGCTGTCATTGTTTGTTTTTCTTATATTCGTTCATACGCTTATACTTTAATACGTTTTCCTGTTTATTAACCACTGCCTGCTGCACTGAGGATTGAATTGTTAGTAACATATTATTATACTTTTCCTTATTTTCTGCTTCAAGCATTCTAATATCATCAATGATAGTTTGAATTTCTTGGATATTTCGTTGTACGTCTTTGATATCAATATGCTGTGATAACACCTTAGCAAAATCTTCTTGTTCACTTTGCCGCTTTATACGCGCATATTCACTTTCAAACTGCGCATCTAAAGCTTTAACCTTTTCTATTAACTGCTGCTTTTGATCCCCTTTTTGTAAAAAAGACTTTACATCTTTGCTTGTAATTGCAGCAGTTTGGCTATGTGTAAGTTCTCGTATTTGGATTAACAGATTTTTCTTTTGTTGTGTAATGTTAATCATTACCTTTTTATCTCTTTTTTATATGATTTCATAGCTTGTGACCAAGTATCTTTTAATTCTACAATATAAGGAATAATTTCTCTTAACTTCTCTACGCTTTTTCCCATATTTGCTTCCCCTAGTCCTTCTATTATATAGGTATAAATACTTTTCAAATTTTCAGAAAGTTCATACTTCATATCTAAACTGCTAGATAACTCATAAAAAATATTTTGCGCTTTAATCAGTGCTTGGTGTGATTTTTCAATGTTCTTCTCCTCAATATGTGCAATTGCTTGATTAATAAATTTAATGGCACCATTATAAAGCATAAAAGTCAAATCTTCAGGTGCAGCAGTAAATACTGCGTTTTGTAGATAATGATTTGTAGCATTTGCATTTGTTTTTATATCTGCCTTGGTCGCCGTTGGTTCAGGTACTGTTGTTACAGTATTTGGCTGTTCTTTTTGTTTCATAATTTCTTCTATGGATCTTGTTATTGGCTTTTTCGCAAACTTTTGATATGCTGCATAAGCATTATTAGCTACCATTATATATCATCCCTTTTAAAATTATTGTTTTTTATCCATGCGGTGTCCTTGTGTTTGTTGCGTTTTCAAGTACCCATTTACAACCGCTTTTTTGCCTAACTGAATATGTTTGAAAGCTTTTTCTATCTCCTGCTTAGCCGGCTCTGCTAATGCTATGTTTTGCTTGTTTAACCCATCTATCTGTACTAATCTTTGATGGATTGCTTGATTGAGTGTTAAACTCGTCTCAGTGTCTGACTTTGTACTATATGTTTGTAATAACTGGGTATTGACCTCATCTACTTGCGCCATCAGTTCTTCTCTTGTCTCAAGCAGCGGTACTAGGTCTTCGTACTGCTCACTCTCTATCACCTTTGCCTGTCTCTGCGTATTATCATACACTTGCTGAATTAGCCCAAGCTTCTTTTTTAATAATGATTCATACTGCTCTATACTTACCATCTAAAACCCACCCATTAACTGCATATGGAGCCAATCTGCCTGTGAATTCATCTTAGACATAGCCTTTTCAAGTGCAGCAAACTGACGATAATAATTACTTTCCTTACTTATAAGTCTTTCGTTCATGCGTTGCATTTGTTTTTCAAATTCTTGAATCTGTCGATACATAAAGTTATCTGTCTCACTAGTGTTACCAACCATTCCCGCTCTTTGCAGCAATCTACCTCTTTGTCCATTTGAATCCCGCATGGTAGAGACATTATCTTGTACGAGGTCATATAGTCTAAAAGCTAAACCTTGCTCCCCATATCTTATCTGCCTTTGTTCTGACGTTAAGTTCCGCGCACCTACCGTTCCTGCGTAGGTCTCTGACTGCTGGGTAAAAATATTAGCTACTCTATCTGGATTCTCCGCAATTGCTGCTTTTAATCTGTTTTCATCAATCTCTAATCTACCATTAGAATACCTACTGGTAGAAATACCAATATCATAAATCCCACCTGTGACTCCTGAAATTCCATCATACATTGCTCTTCGCATATCACCTGCAATCCTTTGCAGTGCAGGATCATTTCTAAGCATCCCTGAGCGAGCCTTTTCTTCCCACTGCTCTACTTCTCTTTCAGAAAGTTCTCCTTTTTGCTCCTCTGTTAATGGCAAAAAATCACGATGCCTTCCTTCTGACAACTTGCCATTTAATGTATCAATGATATTATTATAGGCATTTACAAAACTCTCAACAGCATCATACACACCTTGCACATTTTGGTCAAGTGAAATATTCACAGCTTCTTCTTCGCTTTCACTGTGTAATGTATATGTTACGCCGTCGATGGTGAAAACATTTGTATCGCGCGTTGCAGCTTCTACCCCGTTTAAATCAAATAGTGCATCTTGACCTGCTTGCATTTCAGAATCCGTTAATTGGATAGCACTAAAAAATCCACTTTCATTATCATCTAATGTAATCGTTTTATCACCTGTATTTGTACTTTCAATGACAAACTTGTCCGCAAAAGAGCTATAGCTCATTCTTACGCCTGCACTACTACTATTTACTTTGTTTATAATGGTGCGCAGCGTATCGCCTTGTGCAATATCTATATCGACTGCGTCTGCCTCTCCGTTTTTAATAGTAAGCGTCATGCCACCTTCAAAGTTAAACGTTCGATCATCTGCTAATTTACTATTAATCGCTGCCAAATCATCCGACAGGCTTAACTTTTCGGTTTCACTTACATTGCTTGCACTTTCACCTCTCGCTGCAGTCGCTAATCGTTTCACCGTCATATTATTGTTCATATTAACAACGTCACCTGACGCAATCGCCGTCACAATACTATTATTACTTGATGAAGCTGAAAATTGCGTATACATTGCACGAGAAAGCATATTACTGCTGCTTAACGTATCTAGGTAATCATTTTGAAAATCTCTTAAAAGGCCCGTGATTTCTCTATATTCATCCCGTGTCCACTCTGCAACTTGTTTTTGTTGCTCTATTTTATCAAGCGACATTCTTTCTGCACGCATCAAATCTTTGACCATGCTATCTGTATCTAGCCCTGTAGCTAGACCGCCAAATCGTATTCCCCCACTAGAAATATTCATGGCTCTCCCTCCTTATCCCCGTTCGTCTACTAAAATACCTGCCATCTCACACATTTTTGCTATCAAGTCAAGTATTTTCTCTGGCGGTATCTCTCGAATAACTTCATCCGTCTCGCTATCTACAATCTTGACCATTATCTCTTTTGTCTTTTCGTGCACTGAAAATTCAAAGCGTTTGTTAACCATCTCTAACGCTTTATTTGCATCTTCAATTGCTTCTATAACT
This sequence comes from Clostridia bacterium, assembly GCA_007117465.1. Taxonomy (GTDB): domain Bacteria; phylum Bacillota; class Clostridia; order SK-Y3; family SK-Y3; genus SKGK01. The sequence continues at coordinate 4,353 of SKGK01000042.1, forward strand.
ACCTTTTCAGACAATGTTTCCCTTCCTTGTTTACTCAAAGGATTCCCTTTTTGTCTTTGTTGTCCAGGTTCATTTTGTAGTCTTGATTGTGTTTCTTGATTACTTTGCGTCGCATCCACCGACTCTGCTTTTGTATAAGTTGCCGCACTTATATTCGCTACCTCTATTCTCATGCTTTTTCCCTCCATGGATTATTTTAATTTATATACTATATATCGACAGATGTTCTAAAGATGTTTAGCATAATATGCATAAAAATTATATATTTTCGTTTAGCCACTTACCAAACACAATGTCGGTATCTGCGTCAAGTTTAGCCTTTACACTTTCAATACATATTTTAAAACAAAATTTACCAACAAGACTCGATTTCATTCTATCCACACATCAGTTTTCTTAAAAATGAATGCACCTTCCCCCTCCCCATAAACCTATTACCATATTATCTTTTAACGAATCTCTATCCCGTATCAAAAATAAGTTCCGGCTTACGCTTTAATAAATAAAGTCCTTTAAGCAATTGCTGAACAAGCTCAACCTGTGTTTTCACAGATTTGCCCAAGACTGCATTCAGTTCCATCAATCGTCCCATTATCAAAAACTTTATTTTCTCGTGCTTTACTTATTCCATATTTCAGAACATCTCTTAGCTTTGATATGTCAACTACCTTCAAAGCGTCTCGAATTGCATCGATTTTAGGTAACTTAATGCCTCTTGGTATTATATTCTTAAACTCTTCCGCCACTATCATATTGTTCAATTCATTAAAACTTCTAACTCTCAGTATGAATCCTAGCAAGACTGGCAATTTTAGCAAAGTAATTTTTTCTCAAAGAACATTTCTCCATTTCGATTAATTATAGCACCAAATAGAGGAAAATTCAAAGAATTTGCAACATTATTTTTATGTGTCTAAAATATTAATACACTTATGGTTTGCGGATCCTGAAGCCAATCTTTTGCTTATATATATCTTGAAAAGTATAAAATACAATGATATAATAAACTAAAGAATAAACAATTCTAACACGAGGTTGATAATTATGGAACAACAAAAAAACAAAGAAATATTAAACCAAATTCTACATGACGTAGAAGACTTTGCAAAAATGAAGAATATAGATTATCCACCTATTTATCTATTAGGGGGTTCAGGCTGTATTGTTGCAGGATATTTAGATAGAGCCACTACCGATATTGACCTTTTAGATATGTCGTATAATGCTTCCATGGGAAGGCTTCTTCGAATCATGGAAAAATATGATTTATTGGACTTATATCTTACCACGATACCTGATGACTTTAAAAGTAGAGCAACTAAAATTGAAAACTTCGAAAATATTTATGTGCTATCGGTTGAAGATATTATCCTAAGTAAAATAGGAAGATATTCGCAAACAGACATAGAAGATATTTCTTTGCTCATTGAACTTGCTGATAAAAAACGTTTGCCTTCTTTAATCGAACTAGTCATCAAAAGAGAAAATATAAGTAGTCGTGTTAAACATGTTTTTATTGAAAACGTTAAATACTTTAGGGAGAGATTTTATGTATAACCAATTTTGCAAAAATTTAGAAAACTTTATTAAACTAAACGAAGGACATAATAATGTTAGAGTAAAAATTGCGAAAGAACTCCTTCCGCTCACTGACATTGCATTATATAATATGCATAAAGATAAGCAAGATGATGAATATATACGTAGTAGTAATCTGATTTATCATCTTTCAAAATATAACAAAATTTATTCTTCACTTGATAAATTTCTATGGGAATTATGGGCATACGGATTTGACGCTTTACCTACCGAAAATTTTTCTATAGAAAGTAAACTGTTTTTGGATGAAAAAGCTAAACTAACCGACTTAATGCTCAGCACACATTACTTTTATCCCTAACTTTAGAGAAATTTAGCTTTTGCTCAATTCCACTACATTCATCAAAATTATAAAAAGGCTCTGATCTTAAAGCATCAACCCATTTAGAGATGCTAGTTTCGCCTTTTAAAGACATAAGGATAAGAGAGCCTGAAACTCACCATGCCTAAAGGCAGGGTGAAGTTTAGCCTTTACTCTACCAATACATATTTTAAAACAAAAATTACCAACAAGATCCAAAATAAGCTTTGCTCCTTCTCCAATAGTTGATAGCACAACGCTACTGTGAAAACTACGCTTTTCTTCCTTGCCTTTTTTAAACGCACTCAAGCAATTTTCACAATCCTTCTTATCACTATTAAACGTCTGC
>SKGK01000145.1 GCA_007117465.1 Clostridia bacterium
AAACAGGTAAGTGCATGGACTGTGATACAAAGCAAAGAATGTGTAATTATGTTACGATTATTAATCACGGAATGAAATTTGAAGATAGAATTACTGTAATTGTAGTAGCGGAGGAATTAGGCTATTAATTTTATGAGCGAAGCGAATTTTCTTGAATAGGTAACAAGAATAACTTTACAACCGATGCCATATGTGGCATCGGTTGTAAAGTTATTCTTTATCTTTTGAAATTTTTGTGGTACAATAAAAAGACATAAGATGAATTTTGGTAGGAGTGACATAGAATGATACAAGACTATTTAAAAGACAATATCCTTATCACAGACGGGGCGATGGGCACATACTATTCTCAAATTGCTCAAAAGCCTTTTAAATACTGTGAGATGGCGAATATAGAGGATAGTGAGACAATTGAAAATATTCATAAAGCCTATATTGCATCAGGTACAAACCTCATTAGAACCAACACTTTTTCAGCAAATACGGCTACGCTGAACATGCCATTTGCAGAAATAGAAAAAGTAATTACAAAAGGATATGAGATAGCGATAAAAGCGTGTGAGGGCACAGGTGTTTTTGTTGGTGCAAGCATAGGACCGATGCCAGAGTTGGCTGAGGGAAAAAAAGAGCGCATTTATCAGGATAGTATAGCAGAGTACAAAGCGATAGTGGACACTTTTTTGAAAGCTGGGGCAGATATCTTTGTATTTGAAACATTTAGTTGTTTATCATATTTGGCAGAAATTACAGACTATATTAAAGCAAATAAAAAAAATAGCTTTGTTTTAACACAGTTTGCCTTAGAGATAGATGGTATTACTAGAAAAGGCATAGGAATCGATACTATTATAAAACAAGTAAAAAAGATTGATAGTATTGACGCGTATGGATTTAATTGTGGCGTAGGACCAACGCATTTATATAATATTATAAAAAAAGTAATTTGTCCTGAAGATACGGTAGCGGTGCTACCGAACGCAGGGTATCCTGAAATTATTAATGAAAGAACTGTATACACACAAAATCCTGATTATTTTGCACAGATTATGCGAAAAATAAAAAATATAGGAGTGCGTATTGTTGGTGGATGTTGTGGTACAACACCTGAACATATAAAAAAGATAGCTGAAACGCTAAATGCAAATCACGAAATGGTGCTAGAAGATGCAAAACCAGTACAAAAGAGCGTAAGTAAACCGAAAGTCATGGAAAGCAACTTTAGCCATAAAGTAAAAAGCAATGCATTTTTAATTACTGTAGAGCTGTCGCCGCCTTTTGGGACATGCCTTGATAAAATGATAACGGGGGCTAAGGTGCTAAAAGAAAATGGTGTAGACATGATTACCATACCAGATTCTCCGATGGCAAAAGCAAGAGCGGATTCGGTTATGGTAGCCGCTAAAATCAGGCGAGAAGTAGGGATTGAGGCCATGCCACATATTTGCTGTAGAGATCGCAACTTGGTTTCGCTTAAGTCTAGCTTATTAGCAGCACATATAGAGGGGATACGCAATATTTTAGCAATAACAGGTGATCCTATTCCGGAAGCCTTTAAAAGTGTTGTGAAAAGTGTATTTAATGTTAATTCTTTTAATCTTATGGAAATGATTGCACAAATGAATCAAGAGGTTTTTGAGTCGGAGCCTTTTGGAATTGCTGGAGCACTTAATCTAAATGCAGTCAATAAGCAGGCTGAAGTAAAAAGGATGTTTAAAAAGATTGACAAAGGAGCTACTTTCTTTTTGACACAACCGATTTTTTCTGAGGAAGCAATCGCCAGTTTAGTAGATATTAAGCGGGACAATCATATTAAAATATTAGGTGGTATTATGCCGATTGTTACCTATAGAAATGCGCAATTTATCAACAATGAACTACCAGGGATACAAATTCCAACACAGTATATAAATAGATTTGATGTTAATATGAATCGCCAAGAAGCTGAAGATGTAGGTGTTGAAATGTCAGTGGAAATTGCCAATAAAATGAGAGCATATGTAGATGGCTTTTATGTGATTACACCATTTAATAGGTATGAGATGGTGGTGCGAATTCTACAAAACATAAAGGGGAATGATGCATGAGAAGAAAGATAAAGAAAAAAGCCTTGAAAAAGTTTATGAGAAAGCTAATGAAGAAAGCTGTGCTTTTTTCCATGGCAATCATGATGATAATTATAATCATTCATGTGAATTCACTAGATAGAGATATTCCGGTGCAGTATAGGCCACCATATATTTATGAAGATTACTTAGAAATAGGGCATAGTACAAATATTGATACAGCTTTTTGGGCAGATACAAAAGGTATTTATGCGATAAGTGATTTGAAAAATGTGTCAAATAAGATTGCAAAAACGCCAGAGGAGCCTAGAATTCCGCTTGAAGGGGTTCATAAAGAAGTGACATTAAAGTCTAAAGCAAAAAATAAGATCGTGGTAGTTGACCCAGGACATGGTGGAAGAGATTTTGGCGCAGTTTATGGGGGTATTAACGAAAAAGATTTGAATTTGGATATCTCATTAAGACTTTATGAATTATTAAAAGAACGAGGCATTAAGGCATATATGACTAGAACAGATGATAGGCTAATTCCGCTAGAAGCAATAGCCGAATATGCTAACCGCCTAAATGCATCGTTATTTGTAAGTGTTCATAATAATGCAATGGCAGATAGGAATTTCGATGGCAGCATTACGCTCTACTTTCCTGCATCAGACAATCCTCAAGTAGGTTTATCTGGTAGAAGAGCAGCCCAGATTATTCAAGCAGAGCTCGTAAGCCGTCTTAGGACAACCGACAGAGGATTGCAGCCAAGGCGTGATATCGTAGTGTTAAGAAGAACGAATATGCCAGCAGTTTTAGCAGAAATAGCACATATGACCAATGTCAAAGACCTTGAAAATTTAAAAAAAGATACCTTTCGTCAACAAGCCGCAGAGGCATTATATATAGGGATTATCAAATCGTTAAATGAAAGTGTAGAGTAGAAAAGAAAAAAATAAAAAACCAAATGCATAAACATTTGGTTTTCTTGTTGGTGCCGAAGGTGGGAGTCGAACCCACACGTAGTCGCCTACACTGGATTTTGAGTCCAGCGCGTCTGCCAATTCCACCACTTCGGCATCTATCTTTTTTTTGAGAACATTGACAATTATACCGTATAATTCGGAAAAAAGCAAGCATTATTTTTAAAAAAAATTTTTGTAAAAATTGCTGGAATATGATATGATGAGTATACTGAAGATAAAAGAATATAGAGAAAAATAATCAATACGATTTTGGAAGGCACTAAAAGAATAAAAGGAGTGAAAGCATGGCAGAAGTACAGTTGGTTGTTTATAAATTAGGAGATGAGTTGTGTGCAACAGATATTTCACGGCTGCATGAAATTATTCGTTTAAAGAAAATTCAAAAAGTACCTGAGATGCCGGAATTCATAGAGGGAGTTGCTATTTTAAGAGGGAACGTTGTGCCAATTATCGACTTAAACAAAAAATTTAATTTACCGTATCGCCAAACAGATAAAAAGACAAAAGTTATAGTAGTAGGGGTACAACAGCAATACGTAGGTTTTAGAGTTGATGATGTAACTGAAATCATGCGTGTTGAGGGCAATGACATTGAAACGTCTGTGGATTTTATTAAGCACATGGGTGCTAAAGAATACATAGCAGGAGTAGCAAAAAGTGAACAAAAGCTTATTGCACTCATCGACTTACATAAAATATTAGGTGAAAATGAGCTAGAACAACTCAAAAAAACGGAGGTTTCTGCGTAAGTGCAGAAACCTCCGTTTTGATTTTCATACATTAAATCGGAACAAAATCACATCACCATCTTGTACTACATATTCTTTTCCTTCTGAACGAACCAGCCCTTTTTCTTTTGCAACGTTATAAGAGCCGTATGCCATTAGGTCATCAAATGAAACAACTTCAGCCCGGATAAAACCGCGTTCGAAATCCGTGTGAATTTTACCGGCAGCTTGCGGTGCTTTGGTATTTCTTTTAATCGTCCATGCACGCACTTCTTGTGGTCCTGCAGTAAGATAACTGATTAATCCAAGTAAAGTGTAGCTAGCCTGAATTAAGCGGTCAAGCCCTGATTTCTCAAGGCCTAATTCAGATAAAAATGCAAGTTTTTCTTCAGCGTCTAATTCGGCAATTTCTTCTTCGATTTTCGCGCTAATAGTAAGTACTTGTGCTTTTTCACTTGCAGCAAATGTTTTAAGTTCTTCTACCATGGCGTTGTTTTCAATACCATTTGCAAAATCTTCGTCAGATACATTTGCAGCATAGATAACGGGCTTAAGGGTAAGTAGTGCATAATCTTTTATCATTTCCTCTTCATCTGCTGTAAAATCAATTGTACGTGCAGATTTTCCATCTTCTAAGGCTGCGCAAATCTTTTGAAGTAGTTCAATCTCTACCTGATATTTTTTATCACCAGATTTCATCAGTTTTTTGGCTTTGTCAATACGCTTGTTGATAATATCAAGGTCTGCAAAGATAAGTTCAAGGTTGATGGTTTCAATATCACGCATAGGACCTATAGATCCATCAACATGTACAATGTTTTCATCTTCAAAGCAACGAACGACATGTACAATAGCATCTACTTCTCGAATATGAGATAAGAATTTATTGCCTAGACCCTCTCCTTTGCTCGCGCCTTTTACCAATCCTGCGATGTCTACAAATTCAATAATAGCAGGAGTGGTTTTCTCAGGCGTATACATCTTAGTCAAATCATCTAAACGATAATCCGGTACTGTTACAACCCCCACATTTGGTTCAATAGTACAAAAAGGGTAGTTCGCAGATTCAGCACCTGCCTGTGTAATTGCATTAAAAAGGGTACTTTTGCCTACATTAGGCAAACCCACAATACCTAGTTTCATATAATCTGTCCTTTCAGTTACAAGTTAGTGTATAGATCTTAAGTTTTTCACGTCCTTTGACTATTTTACACGAATAATGACAAATGTTCAAGCGGAATTTTAAAAACTAAAAAAATACTTGCTTTTTATAGACTTACATGTTATACTTGAATAAATTATCCCGAACGGGTAGATGATGTCTATTGTGTTCACAGGAACGTAATAGAAAAGATGAGATTAGAGTGGAATAATGTAAAACATTTTACATTTAGGCGAGATGAGATGAGATGAGCATTATGTTAGTGCGAATGGTGACATACATGTGTTGTGTATGATTTGATAGAATAAAGCTAACAATGCCAGGGTGTCTTGCCCTGGCATTTTTTGTTTTTCTTTTCTTTATACGCCGAGTTAAGACATGAAGGGGGTTTTCAAGTGAGTACGTTAAGTATGTGTAAACAGTCAGTGAAGATAACACCAGATGAGGGTGATTATTTTAAGTGGTGTCAGACTGCTAAAATTGTACCAGTAAGCTGCGAAATAGACGCGGATACTGAGACACCCATTTCTTTATTTAATAAGTTTTCAACAAAAAATTATTGTTTTTTATTTGAAAGTGTAGAAGGAGGAGAGCGTTGGGCGCGATATTCCATAATGGGAAGAAATCCTCTGTGGACAATGCAGGTAGAGGGAGGCAATACTTTTATAGAAGAAATGGGTAAAAAAGAAGTAAGTCGTCAAAATCCCATAAAATTGCTAGATACTATGCTTGAAGAATTCAAAGGAGAAGCGTTTTCGCACTTGCCGCGATTTTATAGTGGGTTTGTAGGATATTTTGGGTATGACATGGTCAGTTATTATGAAAAAATATCCAAGCAAAATCAAGACGAAATAGGCATGCCTGATGCTCACTTGTTTATCCCAGAAGAAGTAATTGTATATGACCATTTTAAACAAAAAATGCATATCATTATCAATACTTTTGTGCCTAAATCAGACACATCCGAAAAAAAGATAAGTATACAGCGAGGATACCAAAAAGCAACGGAGCAGCTGCAAAATCTACGAGAAGAAATATTGTATCCAAATGGTTTAAGGTTAAGAGAGCAAGATTTAGAGGATGCTAGTAACAAAGAAAAGGTCGGGCCATTTAGTGGTAATTTTTCAAAAAAGCAGTTTTGTAGCGCAGTAGATAAAGCAAAAAAACATATAAAAGACGGAGATATTTTTCAAGTCGTTTTATCACAGCGATTAAGTGCACCCTTTACAGGGAGTCCTTACCAAGTATACAGAAAGCTACGCAAAGTGAACCCATCTCCATATATGTATTATATTGTATTTGATAATGCCACTGTTGTAGGTGCATCACCTGAAATGCTGGTAAGATTACAAAATGACCGCGTAGAGACATGTCCCATTGCGGGTACAAGAAAAAGAGGGCTCACCGAGCAGGAAGAACTTTCACTTGTAAATGAGCTTAAAGAAGATGAAAAGGAATGTGCAGAGCACATGATGTTGGTTGATTTAGGACGAAATGATGTTGGCAAAGTATCATCGTTTGGTAGTGTTGAAGTGAAGAATTTAATGCACATAGAAAAATTTTCACATGTTATGCATATGGTGACAAATGTTGAAGGAACACTGAAAACAGACAGTACGCCATTAGATGTGCTTACTGCAGTACTACCAGCAGGAACGGTTTCGGGTGCACCTAAAATTAGAGCGATGCAGATTATTGAAGAATTAGAGCCAGTAAAACGCGGTGTTTATGCTGGTGCGATTGGATATATAGGGTTTGATGGTAATATGGATACCTGTATTGCGATTCGAACGGCAGTTTTTAAAAATGGTTATGCCTATGTACAGGCAGGGGCAGGCATTGTAGCAGATTCAGTGCCAGAAAATGAATATATAGAAACGTTAAATAAAGCACAAGGAATGATAAATGCAATTGAAAAGGCAGGTGAGCTGTAATGGTGCTTTTAATTGATAATTATGACTCTTTTACGTATAATCTGTATCAATATATTGGCTGTATTGAGCCAAATGTAAAGGTAGTACGAAATGATGAGGTGACGCTAGAAGATATCGAAAAATATCAGCCTTCGCATATTGTCATTTCACCAGGACCTGGATTTCCTGCTAAAGCAGGAATATCAGTAAGTGTTATCAAGGAATTTTATAAATCAGTGCCCATACTAGGCATCTGTTTGGGACACCAAGCGATTGGAGAAGCTTTTGGCGGACAGATTGTGCATGCAGACAAGCTATATCATGGCAAAGCAACAGAGATTTTAATACAAGATGATGGTGCTTTATTTGCAGGTTTATCCCAAAAAATACAAGGGGCTAGATATCATTCACTTGTTATTAAAAAGGGAAGCTTACCACCAGATATTGCGATTACCGCTAGTAGTGAAGCAGGCGATATTATGGCAATCAGGCATCAAAAGTTTCCAGTATTTGGCGTACAGTTTCACCCAGAATCTATTTTAACCCATGAAGGGATGCAGATTATTAAAAATTTTTTAACCCTTAAGAAGGAGGCTTAAAAATGAAAAATATACTTGATAAATTAGTAGGCAGAGAAAACCTAACAGCGCAGCAAATGTTTGAAGTGATGGAATTAATAATGGAAGGTAAAATGACGCCCGCACAGATTGCAGCTATTATAACGGCGCTTAGAATAAAAGGAGAAACCGTTGAGGAGATTACAGGAGCTGTAAAAGCAATGCGTAGTAAAGCAAATACTATTACGCCTCAGCTAGACTACTATATAGATACATGCGGAACAGGAGGCGACGGGGGGCATACCTTCAATGTATCAACAGCATCGGCGCTGGTAGCTGCTGCTGGTGGAGTAGCAGTTGCAAAGCATGGAAATCGCTCTGTATCAAGTCGATGTGGAAGTGCGGATGTACTAGCGTCTCTAGGTGTTTGTATTGATTTAGCACCTTCGGATGTAAAAGCGTGCATAGAACAAGCGAAAATAGGCTTTATGTTTGCACCGCTTTTCCATCCTTCGATGAAGTATGCGGCAGCACCACGAAAAGAATTAGGGATTCGAACTATTTTTAATATATTAGGCCCTTTAACCAATCCTGCGATGGCAGAAGGACAGATATTAGGGGTATACGACAAGCGCTTAATGCCTACACTTGCTAAGGTGCTTTTGAATTTAGGTACTGAGCGGGCAATGCTAGTGTGTGGAGAAGATGGTATGGATGAGATAACTCTTACCACCAAAACCAATATATGTGAACTAAAAGATGGATACATTAATGAATATCAAATAGACCCAAAAGATTATGGATTTAACTACTGTGAGTTAAAAGCACTAGCGGGTGGAGATGCGAGTGAAAATGCGCAGATAATTATCAATATTTTATCAGGTTATGATAAAGGAGCCAAACGAGATATGGTGATTTTAAATAGCGCAGCAGCGCTTTATATCGGTAAAAAAGCTAGTGATTTAGGGCAAGGTATACAACTAGCAAGACAAATTATAGAAGAGGAAAGTGCGCTGCAAAAGTTAAAAGAATTTGCAAGCTTTACGCAGTCATTAAAGAGGGAGAGTTAGTGAGCAAGACGTTAAAAATAGGAAAGCGAAATTTCCGCTTTTCATCCAGTCTAACTTTTAGATAATGAAAGGGGTGGTAGTATGATACTTGATCGTATTGTTGAGCATAAGCGAAAGCAGGTGGAGATACAAAAACAAATACAGTCAATAGAAGGGTTTAAACAAAAAATAACAGAAGGCAAGGTTCCCCCAATAGGCAGTTTTTATAATGCGCTAAGCGTAAATGATAAAATGGCAGTGATAGGGGAAGTGAAAAAAGCATCTCCTTCTAAAGGTGTCCTTTGTCATCATTTTGAACCTGTAAAGATAGCATATGAATACTATAAAAGTGGAATTGAAGCCATTTCAGTATTGACAGAAAGTGAATTTTTTATGGGAAGCGACGAATACCTAGTTGCAGTACGTGAAAATGTACCAGTGCCACTACTTAGAAAAGACTTTATTATAGACAGTTTTCAGATATACCAAGCACGTGTATTAGGTGCAAGTGCGATACTACTCATTGTATCTATCTTAACTGATGAACAATTGGTGAAATTTCAAATTATTGCAGATATTTTAGGTATGGATTGTTTAGTAGAAACACATGATGAAGTGGAAGTCGAGCGTGCACTAAAAGCAAATGCACGAATAATTGGCATTAATAATCGTAATTTAAAAACATTTGAAACTAAAATAGAGACAACAGCACGTCTCATAGAGCATATTCCAAAAGATGTGCTGGTAGTGAGCGAAAGCGGCATCAAAACGCATAAGCAGATGCAGTATTTAGAAAAGCTAGGGGTTAAAGCAGTACTGATTGGTGAAACACTAGTCAGGCAACAAGATAATATAGCAGATAACGTAAAGGAGCTTCGTGATGGTAAAGGTAAAAATATGCGGTTTAACAACCGAGCGGGATATTCAGCTAGTTAATAAATATTGTCCAGATTATGTAGGGTTTGTATTTGCAAAGAGCCGAAGGCAAGTAACTCCACTACTAGTAAAAGAATTGACGCGCAAATTATCACCAACTATTTATAAAGTGGGCGTATTTGTAAATGAAAAAGCAGAAACCGTTAATGAAATCAGTAAAATGTGTGATCTAGATATTGTGCAGCTTCATGGAGATGAAACACCGTATTATCATAAGCGCATACACACACCTGCATGGAAAGCCATACGGATTCATAATACAGATAGTGTAAAAACTTATCAAGATTATGAGGTTGAAAGGTTTGTATTGGATACTTACAATAAAAATCATTATGGGGGTACAGGGGTAGCTTTTGATTGGCATTTAGCAGCTGATATGCAGTGCAAAGGCAAGATAATTTTAGCAGGGGGATTAAATGCAGAAAATGTAGCCGATGCCATTGATATTATCAATCCTTACTGTGTTGATGTCAGTAGTGGTGTTGAGACAAATGGCATAAAGGATGAAGACAAAATAAAGCGATTTATACAAGTGGTAAGACGTAGCTTTGAAAGTACTATAAACAGTTAGTGAGGGGATTAGAGATGACAAGTAAAAAAGGACGTTTTGGGATTTTTGGTGGGCAATACGTTTCAGAGACGCTGATGAATGCGTTAATTGACTTAGAGAATGCCTATAATAAATGTATGCAGGATATTTCTTTTCAAGAAGAATTAAGATATTATTTGGAAAATTACGCAGGAAGGCAGACGCCTCTTTATTATGCAAAAAGGTTAAGTGAATATGTAGGCGGCGGTAAAATCTATTTAAAAAGAGAAGACTTAAATCATACGGGGGCACATAAGATTAACAACGTGTTAGGTCAAATTTTGTTGGCAAAAAAAATGGGCAAAACGCGTATTATTGCAGAGACAGGCGCAGGACAACATGGCGTGGCAACAGCAACGGCGGCAGCGATGTTTGGACTAAAGTGTGAAGTATATATGGGGGCAGAAGATGTAGAACGTCAAGCACTAAATGTCTTTAGGATGAAACTTTTAGGTGCCAAAGTTCACCCTGTGAACAGCGGAACATCTACGCTAAAAGATGCTACCAATGAAGCAATCAGAGATTGGACACAAAATGTAAAAAATACTTTTTACGTTATTGGTTCTGTAGTAGGACCCCATCCTTATCCTACCATGGTAAGAGATTTTCAGCGTATTATTGGCGATGAGACCAAAAAGCAGATAATGGCACAAGAAAACCGTTTGCCTGATTATATTATTGCTTGTGTAGGCGGTGGAAGTAATGCGATTGGTATTTTTTATCCTTTTATAAAAGACAAGACAGTAAAACTAATAGGTGTTGAAGCAGCAGGTAGAGGGGTTGATACTGCGCAGCATGCAGCGACTTTAACAAAAGGAACACACGGGGTACTCCATGGCATGATGTCTTATTTTTTACAAGATGAAGATGGACAGATTAATCCACCTTACTCTATTTCTGCGGGGCTTGATTATCCTGGCATAGGTCCTGAACATGCATTTTTACATGAAAGTGGCAGTGCGCAGTATGTTGCAGTGACAGACCAAGAGGCATTATATGCCTTTTCACAATTATCTCAATTAGAAGGCATTATTCCGGCGCTAGAAAGTGCGCATGCTATTGCGTATGCGCTTAAAAAAGCAAAACAAACTCGTGAAGATGAAATTATTGTTGTAAACTTGTCGGGTAGAGGGGATAAAGATGTGCATACTGTTTTAAGGGAAATGGGGGATGAAATAGATGAGTAGAATTAAGCAAACACTAGATGCACTAAAAAAAGAGCGCAAAAAAGCACTTATTACGTATTTGACCGCAGGGCATCCAGATATAGAAGCAACAGAAGCATTGGTAATCGAGATGGTTAAAAAGGGTGCAGATATCGTTGAGATTGGTATTCCGTATTCAGATCCTGTAGCCGATGGCCCTGTTATACAAAAAGCAGCGCAAAAAGCGCTAGATAATCATATTAAAATCAAAGATATTATGTATATGGTAGAGAGGCTTAGACAAAAAACAAACACACCATTATTGTATCTCGTATATTTTAACTGTATTTTTCAGTATGGAATGGAAAAGTTTATAAATCACTGTAAGCGGGTGGGTATTGATGGACTCATTATTCCGGATTTGCCGTATGAGGAAAGTCAGGAAATAAGGCGTATTAGCGCCAAGTATGACGTAGATATTATTTCCTTAGTATCGCCTACATCAGAGGAAAGGATAAAGCGTATTATCTCTGATAGTACCGGATTTATCTATTGCGTTTCCTCCACAGGTGTTACAGGGATGCGCAAAAAATTTGAAGCAGATTTTGAGACTTTTATGCAAAATGTAAATGAATATGGTGATATTCCAAAGATTATTGGATTTGGTATTTCTTCACCAGAACAAGTTAAGGAAATAAAAGACTATGCAGATGGTGTGATTGTAGGAAGTGCAATTGTAAAAATGATTGATGAGCATTATTTAGCAAGTGATAGGTTAGAAAAAGTAGGAGCTTTTGTGACTAGTTTAAAAGAAGCGGTTAAGTAAATTGTGTATTTAATATGGTGAAAGGGTAATAATAATATATATGATATATTCAAACGAAAAGCTCCGTTGCGATATAATTGTTTTTACTACTTAGGTACCCCCTAAGTAGTAACAAATTGTTTGCCGTGCGTAGTGGACATATGGGAGGGATATAATTGGATTCAGTGACTTTTAAAGTAGAAGATATGGTGTGTAGTAATTGTGTCGACATGGTAAGAAGTTCTGTAAGTGCCATGAAAGGGGTTGGAAATATTAAAATCGACCCTGATAGTAAAAGTGTACAGGTATATTATGACAGTGGAATGATAAAAGAACAGAATATTAAACATGCAATAAAAGATATTGGATATGATGTACAGTAAAATACATGTAAAAAACAGACACCTTTTAAAAGTGATCTGTTTTTCTTTTTTTAGAAGTACAAACAGTGATGCATATCCTATACTTAGCGCTAATAGCGCAAAATTTTTAGTATTTTACATTATTTACTAGAGGAATTTGAAGATACAATAGCGAATAAAAAAAGAAATGGATATGCCTAAAATGATGCATAATTGAATTTCTTGAAAGGAGAAGGGATGTGGCAAAAAATACAATTGATTTAAATAGATTAGATAGCATCATAAAAAAGACAGTGGAATCAATTAACAATAGTAAAAGTCAAATGTTGGATATAGCAGAAAGTGCCAAAAGAGAATGTATGCTTTTAGAACAGGACTTACAAAAACTTAAACAACAATTAAGAGAGATGTTTGAAACAATTGAGTATTTAGAGAAAGAGCTCAAAGTAAGCCGTAACAGGCTCGTTATTCTTAGTAAAAAGTTTAAAGACCGTACAGATTCACAGTTTAGAGAAGCTTATGAAAGAACAGATGAACTACGTATTCAATTGGCAGTTAAAAGAGAGCAAGAACAGCTTTATATTGCAAGGCGTAATGAGCTGGAAATACGATTACGCGAAGCACATAAAACAGTAGAGAAAGCACAAGGGCTAATGGCACAATTAGGCGCAGCATTAGGGTACTTGACAGGTGATCTGCAACAATTAAGTTTTCAGCTAGAAGATATGAAAAAAAAACAAAACTTAGGTGTGAAAATTATTCAAGCACAAGAAGAGGAGCGACAAAGAGTTGCAAGAGATATTCATGATGGTCCTGCCCAATCGATGTCTAATGTGGTGTTAAAAGCAGATATATGTGAAAAATTATTGGATGTAGATATTAAAAGAACAAAAAATGAGCTCAAACAGCTTAAAACTGTTGTGCGAAATTGCTTGCAAGATGTTAGGAGAATTATCTATGACTTAAGACCGATGTCATTAGATGATTTAGGCCTTATTCCTACTATTAGAAGATATATTTCAAATTATATAGACGATACAGGTATTATAGTCACGTTTAGAACACAAGACATACAAGAAGAGATGAAATCAGTCATTGCACTTACCATATTTAGGATTGTTCAAGAAGCATTAAGCAATGTAAAAAAACATGCTATGGCTCGCAAGATATTAGTAAAGCTCATACAATCTAAGCAAGAGATAGCACTTGATATATATGATGACGGTAAAGGTTTTAATGTAGAAGAAATAAATAAAGATGTGCATGATACAATTTCAGGTTTTGGTTTATGTAGTATTAAAGAGAGAATAGAACTTTTAAACGGTAGATTTGAAATACGGTCCCATGAAGGAAACGGTACGAGAATATATATAACTATACCGTTAGCACAGGAAGAGGGGGAGCAAGATGAGTAAAATCAACGTATTGATTGCAGATGATCATTCAATGGTACGTCAAGGATTAAAACAGATTCTTGAACTAGAAGAGGATATACAAGTAATTGGACAAGCATCTGATGGTGAGGAGACGCTTAAACTTGTAATGCGCCTTAATCCAGATGTGGTATTACTAGATATTAATATGCCTCGCATGAATGGTATTCAAGCACTCGCTGAATTAAAGCAAAGACAATCATCTGCAAAAGTGATTGTACTAACCATTCATACTGAGAGAGAATATTTAGTTAAAACGGTTCAGTTAGGTGCGTATGGTTACGTTTTAAAAGACGCTGATTCTGTTGTTTTAATTCGGGCTATTCGCAGTGTACATAGTGGAGAGACATATATTCAGCATAATATGACCACAGAATTAATACACGAGTTTAATCGCATAACCATTGAAGAGGAAAAAACAGAGGAGAAAAAGATTCTGACAAAAAGAGAAACAGAAGTGTTAGAATTAATTGCGGAAGGAAAGTTAAATAAAGAGATCGCTGCTAGTTTATATATTAGCGAAAAAACAGTTAAAAACCATGTGTCTAATATATTTAAAAAACTAAATGTCTCTGATAGAACGCAAGCTGCTATCTATGCTTTTAAGAACAATATAAAAAAGATATGAGGCAGTATGGTGTGGCAATGAGATAAGAATAAGTTTGCATAAAAGGGTCAACAATATGTAAAGAAAGAAGGGTTTAGCATGAGTTTTTTTCCGCAACCACAAAATAGGGCAAGTGCTATTATATTTTTAATTGTAAAATTAATGTTCATTTGTAGTATTATAATTGCTTGTGTTATAGGCGGTATATATGCATTTGAAGTTGGATATGAATATGTAAAAAATCCTACGCAATTCGAAAACAGGGTTGAGGAAGGAGATAAAGTACAAGTTGAAATTCCTTCAGGCGCTTCTACAGAACAGATTGCAGAGATTTTAAAACAAAAAAACCTGATTAAGTATCCGATTTTATTTCGAGCAGTATCAGCATTTAATCGCAATGACGGGACATATCAGCAGGGTTTACATACGTTAGATACTTCAATGGAGTATTTAGATATTATGAAGACGTTACAACGTACAGTGGTAATACGTGCAACGACACGCTTTACGATTTTAGAAGGTCATGAACTGCGGCATATTATAGATGTGTTAGAATCACAACGGTTAATTGATAGAGAAAAGTTTATGGATGCAGTCGAAAATGGCGGATTTAATTATCCTTTTTTAAGTGATTTGCCAGAGCGAGAAAATCGTTTAGAAGGGTACCTGTTTCCAGAAACATACGAAGTATATTTAGATGCTACCGAAGAAGAAATTATACGTAAAATGTTAGATCAATTTAACCATGTATTTAAGCCGGAATATTATGAAAGAGCAAAAGAGTTAGGAATGACGGTTGATGAAGTGATTACGCTTGCTTCAATCATAGAACGGGAAGCGCAAAAAGATGACGAAAGACCAAAGGTTTCTGCGGTATTTCACAACCGATTAAATAGTAATGCGTATCCTCTATTGCAGTCTTGTGCAACAGTACAGTATGTGTTAGGTGAAAGAAAAGATGTTTTGTTAAATGTTGATTTAGCGATAGACTCACCCTATAATACGTATATGTATGAGGGACTGCCAATAGGCCCAATTGCTTCACCAGGTCAAAAATCTATTGAAGCAGCGCTGTATCCTGCAGATGTCGATTATCTGTTTTTTGTAGCGAGGCCAGACGGGAGTCACGTTTTCTCAATGACATTAAGAGAACATGAAAATGCAAGAATTCAAATACAACGAAGGTAGAGGAGTTTAGATGGCAGAAAGCAATATTACGCGTGAATATGTCACGCAATATATAAGAAAAATAACCCCCCAGCAAAAAGGGGTTTTAAAAGAATTAGAAAAATATGCTATAGAGCATCACGTGCCCATTGTGCAACCAGAAGTGGCACAGCTTATACGAGTGCTTACTAAAACCATTGCGCCGATGAAAATTTTAGAAATCGGAACGGCAATAGGATACTCTGCTATTTTGTTTGCGCAAGCATTAAAACCAGGCGGAAAAATTGTAACCATTGAGCGCTACGACAAGATGATAGAGCTTGCCAAGCAAAATATTCAAAAAGCAGGTTTAGAAGATATCATACAAGTGATCGCAGGAGATGCACAAGAGGTACTTGTAGATATAACCGGAGAATTTGATTGTATTTTTATAGATGCTGCGAAAGGAAAGTATTTGACCTTTTTGCCTCATTGTTTGCGTCTTCTAAAAACAGGTGGCTTACTCATTTCAGATAATGTGCTATATCAAGGAATGATTGCTTCTGACAAATTTGTAGTAAGAAGAAAAAAGACGATTGTTACACGTATGCGGCAGTATCTTGATACTATTTCACATCATCCTCAGTTAGAAAGTACAATTATTCCCATTGGAGATGGTGTTGCAGTCAGTTATAAAGTGAGGAGTGATTCGGGTGAATAAGCTAGAGTTACTTGCACCGGCAGGGAATTTAGAAAAACTAAAAATGGCCGTGATATATGGTGCTGATGCTGTTTACCTTGCAGGAAAACAATTTGGTCTAAGGGCGGCATCGGATAACTTTACATTAGAACAAATGAAGCAAGGGATTGCTTTTGCCCATGAGAGAAATAAAAAGGTATATATAACCATTAATATTATTGCGCACAATGAGGACTTAGTTGATTTGCCTGAATATATTCGCAGCATTGCTGCTTTAGGTGTAGATGCAGTGATAGTATCTGACCCTGGTGTATTTGAAATGGTAAAAAAAATTGCACCTGATATGGAAATTCACATTAGTACACAAGCGAATAATAGCAATTGGAAGACAGTTGCATTTTGGCAAAAACTTGGGGCTAAACGTGTAGTGTTAGCGCGAGAACTTTCACTACATGAGATAAAAGAAATTCGCTGCAATATAGATGATTCTGTAGAGCTAGAAGCTTTTGTACATGGTGCGATGTGCATTTCATATTCAGGGAGATGTCTGCTTAGTAATTATATGGCAGATAGGGATGCAAACCGCGGTGCTTGTGCACACCCTTGTCGATGGAAATATTACTTAATGGAAGAAAAAAGACCCGGTGAATATATGCCTGTTTATGAAGATGCGCGTGGCACATATATTTATAATGCAAAGGACTTGTGTATGATTCAGCATATACCTGCACTGATGGAAAGTGGAATTACGAGTTTTAAAATTGAAGGTAGGGTAAAAAGTGCCTATTATGTTGCAACAGTGGTAAAAGTATACCGAGAAGCCATTGATGCATATCTGCAAAATAAAGATGCGTATATATTTGATGAAAGACTGTGGCAAGAACTTAAAAAAGTAAGCCATAGAGAATATACCACAGGTTTTTATTTTGGAAAACCAGGGGGTAGTGAACAAATCTACCATACCAGCTCATATATTCGAGAGTATGATATTGTTGGTGTAGTAAGAGAGTATGATGAAAAAGATGGCTGGGCAGTGATTGAACAGCGTAATCGTTTTTGTATAGGCGATGAGATAGAGTTTTTGCAGCCTGATGAGCCGTATTTTACCCAGCGAGTAAAACAGATGCAGAACGAAGAAGGCAAGCCCATAGATAGTGCACCACATCCGCAAATGATTATTAAATTGCCAGTTAGTCAGCCAGTAAAGCCACATACGATTATTCGCAAAATGAAAGAGATTAAACAAGCCCTAGGGGAAAGATAATTTGTCACTACTCAGGGGTATATGCATTGGTGGAATGTTAATCCGTGAAATCGACAGGACGTCGATTTCAGGCATCACTGACCATGGACGGGAATTGATGCCGACGGATTGGCATGGAAGCAATGCATATACCCCTGAGTAGTAAAGACAAATTCTCCCTTAGGGCTTTTTTAAAAGAAAGTAATCACTATTTCTTGTATAACCAACATACAAATAGGAAACAATATACAAGGAGCTTTAAAAAGTGGTGAAAGGAATTTGGAGATGATGGCAAGGAGAGCAAATAAACTTTTATGGATGATTACATTTTTATTTATCGCAATATTAGCACGTCTATTATATATTCAGTACGTTGAAAAAGAAGTATTCATGCAAAGGGTAACGCAGCAAAGAGCAATCGACACCACATTAAAGGTATTAAGAGGAAATATTTATGACCGTAATATGATTTCGTTTACCAATACAGAGCCTCAATTATATATGATTGTTATTCCAAATTACTTTGATAACTACGAGGATATTGCTAAGCAATTATCAGAGGTAACAGGACATAACCAGCAGTATATTGAACAGGTCTTACGCCAAAATAGACCTGTCACTTTTGTATTAAATGAATATATAACAGAGGAAGTACAAAAAAATTTACGCCATCCGGGAGTTCAAATGATTTATTTAAATAAAAGGTATGGTGAGAATGCATTAGCAAGACACATCATAGGATATACGCAAGACAATGATCGGGTGGGGTGTGCAGGAATTGAAAAACGCTTCGATAAACATCTACGCATAAATCAAGAACAAAGTATTGGCATGATAGGGGATGCTATCAAAAGATCTATTCCAGGACTAGGATATAGGGTGACCCATACGTTTAATGATTATGATTATACAGCAGTCAAATTAACAATAGATTATCATATACAAAAGATTGTAGAGCAAGTGATGGATCGGCAGCTTATAAATGGTGCTGTGATTGTAACTGATATCAATAGCGGGGATGTGCGTGCGATAGCAAGTAGACCCAATTATTCTCAAAATAATATGGAAAAGTATATTCACAGTCAGGAAAGTCAATTAATTAATAAAGGGTTAGCGGCATATGATTTAGGGTCAGTATTTAAAATTATTGTTGCGGCAGCAGCCCTAGAAGAAAGAACGGTTTCGCCACATACATTATTTCATTGTACGGGACATATTGATGTGGAAGGCAAAGAGTTTAAATGTTCTGCCGATGAAGAAGGACATGGTAGCATTAATTTTATACAAGCATTTACCAGATCTTGTAACACAAGCTTTATTGATGTAGGGCTAAAGACAGGATATAAGCCGATTGTAGATATGGCAAAAAGATTTGGGCTTGGGATGTCCGTAGAGATGTTGGATGGGTTAGAACAACAATCTGGACACATACCCGATAATATATATTTTTCAGCTCGAGAAATTGCCAATATATCTATTGGGCAAGGAGATATATTAGTCACACCTATACAGATAGCAGATATGATAACAACCATTGCAAATGGCGGCGTACGTAAAAAAATAAATATTGTAGAGGCACTGATAACAGATAAAGGCAATGTAATAGAAGAAATACGCAGGCAACAAGATACTAGAATTATTAGCACTAGTATTGCAAGACATATTCAATATATGATGCAACAGGTAACAGTATCCGGTACAGGTATGAGTGCAAATATAGATGCATATGGCGGCGCAGCGGGTAAGACTGGTAGTGCGGAAACGGGGTGGGCGGTAAATGGTCAGACCAAAGTACATGCGTGGTTTGGCGGTTACTTCCCAGTCCAAAAGCCTAAGTATGCCATAGTGGTTTTCGTGGAAAATGGTAGATGGGGTGGAAGCGTTGCTGCACCTGTATTTAAAGAGATTGCAGAAGAAATAATAAGGCAGCGTAGATGAAAGATATAATAATTTAAGAAATAATTTTTAAACCTCTATATAATCTGAACCGTTGTTCCGATAGGCACAAGATTCACAAGTTCTAGCACATCGTGATTATACATTCTGATACATCCATTAGAGATGAATTTACCAATAGAAGAGGGGTCATTTGTGCCATGGATACCATATCCTTTTATAGATAATCCAAGCCAGCGAACGCCAAAAACACCACCAGGCTCAACCGCTCTATTAATAATCGTAAAAGTGCCTTTAGGAGTAGGCGTGTCAGGCCTACCTACGGCTACAGGATAAGCTTTGTACCATTTGCTATTTTGATATACCGTTAGGGTGCGTGCCCCGGTGTTGATGACGATCCGATACATATAAATACCCCCTTACGCTATATTTTATGCATTTTGATAGGCAAAGGTGTTAGAAAAGTTATATATATGAGTATATTTGATTTAAAAAATACACACCATAAAAGCATATAAAAAAGAAGGGGTGTTGCATTTTGCTAAATTTTTTGAAGAATAATAAAGTGAATAAAAACAAAGAAGTGTTAGAAAGCAGATCAAAAACTTTTTCAAAAAGTTTAGAAAAGAATGTAGAGGAAATAAAATCTGCACTACACAAATGCTGTGATTTAGAATGTAGGACGCTAAAGATATCGGCAGATGAGAAGCTAAATGCCTATATGTTTTTTGTAAATGGCATGGTGGCACCTGCTTTTGTATCAGAAAATATTATCAAGCCACTTGTAAAGTTTGATGTTAAAAAAGGCATGGGGATTTCTCTACATAAACAAATATTTGATCAGCTTTTAACGGTAGGAAACGTAAGCATAGAGACAGACATTGATCAGTTTGTACTAAAGTTACTATCAGGTAGTGTAGGGATTATCATTGACAATGAATACATGGCATTTGCTATTGAAGCGGTTGGGTGGCAAGAAAGAGGCGTGGAAGAGCCGGCCTCAGAAACCGTGGTAAAAGGCATGCGTGCAGGTTTTGTAGAGAATATAAGAACCAATACGAGTTTGATACGACGCATTATTAAAAATGCTAGTTTGAAATTTGAAAAGATAAGTATAGGCCGCGTGACCAATACAGAAATTAACATTGCGTATATTGAGGGGATTGTACAGGAAGGGATGGTAGAAGAGGCAAGACGGCGTATTTCACAGATTGATATAGATGGAATTATAACTGGAGGTCAAATTCAGGAATTAATAGACGAGAACATCTTTTCACCCTTTAGTCAAAGTTACACGACAGAAAGAGTAGATAGGGCTTGTAGTTGCTTATTAGAAGGAAGAGTAGTTATTTTAATAGATAACTCTCCTTTTGTTATTGTCGTTCCAATAACGATAATGCAATATGTACAGTCTATTGCTGACTATAATGTTAGATATATTTCGGCAAGCTTTACAAGAATACTACGATTTTTTTCGATTAATGCGACATTGTTATTGCCAGGATTATATGTAGCTATTTTTTCGTACCATCACGAAATGATTCCTTCGCAAATATTAAAGACAATTTCGCATGCAAGGGAACAGCTTCCTTTTCCTGTTTTTACAGAAATGTTGTTACTTGAGTTTGCGTTTGAGATACTCAGAGAAGCAGGGGTGCGTTTGCCGCGCCCCGTAGGACAAGCGGTTAGTATTGTGGGTGCATTGGTAATCGGACAAGCAGCAGTTTCAGCGCGGTTAGTATCTCCGCCTTCCATTATTGTTGTGGCGTTAACGGGGATTTGTTCTTTTACTATACCCCTTACAGAAGCAGCGAATACCTACATTATACTGCGGTTTTTAGTATTAATTGCAGCGGGTGTTTTTGGGATGCCTGGGCTTATTTGCGCACTATTACTTATTATTGTGCATCTAGCTGGATTAAGAAGTTTTGGTGTACCCTATTTATCTACGATCAGTCCATTTTCTGGGTCTGATTGGCAGGATTTCTTAATTCGTGTACCCACATGTTTTATGAAAACACGACCAACCCAGACAGCAAAGGCTAATAGGGTGAGACAACAGTCACCAAAACAGAGGGAGGAAAATTAAAAAATGCGTCATAATATCAACATGTTATTCATCGCACTTGTATTTTTGGTTATATTATCTGGCTGTTGGGATAGGCGTGAAACAGAAGAATTGTTGCTAGCAGATGCAATGGTATTTGATATTGTAAACAAAAATGACATGCAACAGTATAAAATAACTTTTGTTACAACAAAGTCATCTCCTG
>SKGK01000058.1 GCA_007117465.1 Clostridia bacterium
GTGCTTCCGATTTTTCTGGTCTTTTAGGAAGCGGCATATCTGGCCCACGATATAACTTATTCCAAGGTACAGGCGGTTCAAACGGCGGATGTGGCTTCTCAAATGAGGTCATTACAAAAAAAGGTCTGTCTTCCTCTCTCTCTTTAAGAAAATTAATGCATGAATCTGCAGTCCACGCCGAATGATGAAGCCTCTCTGGCAATTGAGATAACTGAGGAACATAATACATTTCACCTCTTACGCCTTTATAATCATACACATAATCATAACCGTTATTTTTACAATTTTGATAAAAATCGTTCTTTTCTAGCTTTTCATTCTCATCACACACAGCCATTTGATCGAAGCCCCACTTTGTACTTTTCCCCGTTTCAAAGTTAAAATGCATTTTTCCTGCACCAAAAGTCTGATATCCATTCTCATTAAGGATTTCCATAAAGCTCTTTCTGCCTTCCGGCATACGACCATTTTCATGTACACCTGTTATATGAGGCATTTGTCCTGTATGCATTGCATATCTTGCAGGCACACATACAGGGCAGGGCGTGTATGACCTTGTAAATGCTATCCCATTTTCTACAAGCTTATTTAATACTGGCGTCTTTATAACTGGATTACCTAATGCTTCTATGGTATCATAACGCTGTTGGTCTGTAAAGACCAATAAAATATTGGGTCTTTTCATTTTTGTTTACCCCCTTATATTTCCGTTTATATAATTTTCCAAAAATGATGCAGGACTTATTCTTTCTTTCCTATTACCAATAGCATATAAGACATAATCTAGAAAATATCAAGCCAATTATAACGGCCAACTTTTCTTAATTATGCCTTATCCTTTTTTACCACATTATGCGATTCATCAATTAGATTACATACTATCCTTTTATAGCTCCTATCATTACACCTTTTACAAAATACTTTTGTAAATATGGATACACAAATAGAATTGGAACCGTTGCAAATATAATAGCAGCATACTTTACAGTCTGCGCTACTGCTAATTCACTATCACTATCTGCACCACCACCACCACCTAGGTCCCCTGCAGAACTTGATTCTATAAGGATTTCTCTAAGTACAACCTGCATAGGAAGTTTGCTTCTATCTCTAATAAGAATGGAAGCCCAAAACCATGCATTCCATTTTTCAACGGCATAATACAACACTATTACTGCAATTGTTGACTTTATCATCGGAATCATTATACGAACCATTATTGTCCAATGGTTTGCACCATCAAGCTTTGCTGATTCTTCCATGCTATCTGGTATTGCCTTAAAAGCTGTCCTTAAAATAATCATATTGAATGTGTTGATTGAAAAAGGTATGATTAATCCCCATAAGCTATTAATAAATCCTAAGTTCCTTATTAATAGAAATTCGGGTACCAAACCACCTCTAAAGAACATCGTAAAAACAATAAAAAACATAATTGGCCCACCTAGTAAGACATTTTTTCTCGAAAGAAAATAAGCCCCTAGACAAGTCATTCCAAGAGATACAGCTGTGCCTACTATAACTACAAATAGCGTATTTGCTAAACTACCCATTATCAGCTGACTTGTAATAACAATATTATACGCAGCAAAACTAATCTCTCCCACTGGCCAAAATAATAGCCCTGTATGCATCATAAGTTGCGAACCTTCGCTTATAGAAGCAAACAGTATATATACCATAGGATACAACGTCAAAATGACCGCTATAAACATGATCGATATATTTGAAAAATCAAATATTCTTTCTCCTAAACTTCCTTTAATCTTTCTACTCATCTAAAACACCTCCCTACCATAAACTTGAATCCGTTGCCTTTTTACTTAATTTGTTTGCGGCAACTAAAAACATTAGATTTACTACTGAGTTAACTAGACCCACTGCAGTACTGTAACTCCAACTAAAATTGGTCAAACCTACACGATAAACATATGACGATATAACATCTGCTACCTGATATGTTGACGGATTATACAAAAGAATAATCTTTTCAAATCCTATATTTAGTATCCTACCCATCCTTAGTATAAACATAATGACTATTGTGGGAACAATAGAAGGTATTGTGATGTATCTTATCTTTTGAAATCGATTAGCTCCGTCAATTTCTGCCGATTCGTATAACGAAGGATCTATTGCCATTAGCGCTGCTAAATATATGATAGAACCCCATCCAGAATGTTGCCATATTCCTGATATAATAAACATAGGTCTAAAGTATGATGCCCTTTGCATTAGCGGAACTCTTCTTCCCCCAAATAGATAAATAATATCATTTATAATACCATCTGTAGCAGAAAATTGTACAATCATACCACATACAACCACAAGCGATATAAAGAAAGGCATATAGGTAACTGTCTGCACTAATTTTCGGTATCTTCTGCTTCTAACCTCATTTATTAATATCGCAAGTATAATGGGCATTGGAAATCCAAATAACAATTCATAAAAACTAAGTATAAAAGTATTGCTAACCACTCTGACAAAAAAATTACCTGTAAAGAATCTTATGAAATGACTAAATCCCACCCACGGGCTTCCAAATATTCCTAATCCAGGCGAATAATTTTTAAAAGCTATTAGCGTTCCATACATAGGAAAATATCGAAAAACTAAATAAAATAGCACTACAGGAAGAACAATAAAATATAGTGACGTATTCACTTTTAAATCTTTTTTTAGCCTTACAATAAAAGGCTCTTCTACCTTATAAGATTGATTTTTAATCATCTATCTACACTCCTTTAAATTGAAGAGGGATGCTCGGCACACCCCTCTGACCTGCTAAAAACTCATATTATCTGTTGTTATATCTATCTAAAGCATCTTGCTGTACAGCTAGTACATCTTGCAGACCCATTCTATCTAGAGATCTAATATAGTTATCCCATTCACTATCAATATCTATATCTCCAAGCACTGCTCTAAAGAAAATTTCATCTCTATAGTCATAAATCTCTGACATGATTGCTCCTATTGCATTGCTTTCCTCAGAAGTATAGGTAACTGCAGGCATATTATGGTCTCCACCATTTGTCTGCATCCAGGTTTCAATCGCATTCTTTTGTTGATCATATTGAGCGTACTGCTCCATGTATCTTCTATCTTGAACCAATGGTCCATTAAATACGCTTTGTGTATATCCTCTTAACATCTGTGCCGGCGATTTTCCTTCTTCATTTTGGAGGACATAGTCTGTATATGTTGGATATCCATCAATCATTTCATAAGACTTACCTTCAATACCGAAATTGTAAAGCATATGTCCTTCTTCACCATAGCCATAATCGAAAAATCTTACTGCAGCTTCAACGTCTCTAGCCTTACTAGTTACGCCAATTCCTTGTCCAAAGTATGGATGCTGTCTTTGTCCAAACATTGCCGTTTCACCTTTATTTAAAGTAGGATAACGGAGCCCAACAAGATCATAATTTTCAACATCTGACGCAGCGGTTAACCATGCACCCATTCTACTACCAGTATGACCTACTGCAGCACCTGAGACACCTGTCGTCATCCTAGCAGCAACCTGATCTCTATCAACAGTCGCGATATCTTGGTCTAATAACCCTTCTTCATACCATTTTGCTAATGTTCTTGTAAAATCTCTAAATCCTTCTCGAACAGATCCAAATTCAACTTCGCCTTCACTGTTTATAAAATATTCAAACGAAGCATCATATGCACCTACAAAAGCATCAGAAGATCTTAAAATACTATATTCAAAAGTTAATGGCGCTGTAGCACCTTTTTCTTCTTTAAATGCCTTTAATACGGTATACCACTCATCAATTGTCTCAGGTTCACTTAGATTCAAATCATCTAACCAATCTTTTCTAGCTTGTGGTCCTACAAAAACAGTTAAATAATCATCACCTCGAATAAATGGGAAATTATAATATTGTCCATCATCGGTTTTTACCAATTTGTCCCATTCTGGGTTGTCTGCATATATTTGCATCAAATTAGGTGCCCAATTTTCAAAATGCTCATTCATTTCCATTACAACACCTTGCTCTAAAGCCGCTGTAGGTCCACCTGGGAAGTTGGTAAATCTATAGCCAAATACATCTGGAAGGTCACCTGAGGCTACTAAAAGACTAAATGCGTCTGCACCTGTCTGATGAATAAATTCTACTTCTACGCCTGTTCTCTTCATTTTTTCTTGCATAAGATGCGTATCGCCTTGCGTTGGGAAGTCAGCATGAACCCAGCCGCCAGTCCAATATGTTATTGTCCTGTCTCCTTCTAATGGATAAACGTCCTTTTCTTCCGTTTCTGTGCTTTCTGTGCTTTCTGTGCCTGTTGATGAATCAGTAGCTGGAGTCTCTGTAGCACCCTCTTCAGTAGATCCACAGCCTGCAAAAGAAACAAATACCATCATCATAATCACAAGTAATGACACTAACTTTGCTGTTGATTTTCTCATAAAATGTTTTTCCTCCTAAAATTAATTTTTTTTTACTAAAACAGATGTCGACGCGTCTTTCTGTTTGTCATAACTATAACGCAATTTCTCGTCATATTCAATTTACGAATTATAAGATTCACTCTCGAAACTTAAAATCATAGCTATCAATTCTCAAAAAAGACTATCAAAACATAAGATTTCTAATTTTATAGGCGTTTAAAAAGCCTATAGTCATTTAATATTATTCTTATACTGTGTCGGTGTTATGCCTTCGACATTTTTAAATGTACGTATAAAACTAGTATCATATAAAAACCCAGTCTTATTGGAAATTTCTGCTATGGTATTATTGTTATCTAAAAGTAATTGTTTTGCTTTTTCAGTTCTAACCTTATTAATGTATTGCAGTATACTGTGTCCTGTTTCATCTTTATAGTTTTTTGATAAATAAGAAGGTGTCATCTTAAAATATTCTGCTAGCATAGATATATTCAATTCTGAATTCATATAATTTTCGTCAATAAACTGATTTATTTCTTTGCTATAACTTCGACCTCGCTGCATATTTGTTTGCTCTTTAAAGTACCTACAAATGTCAAGGACATTCTTTTTAATTTTATTCTCCATTTCTTTCAATGTCTTAACTTTAATCATTTGTTTTGCCAAATGGGCTTGATGAATTATTTCGCTATCCTTTTTCATATCTACTGCTTTCATGAGACTGCCCATTACATCAAACATTAAACAACGACCCATCTCTGGTGTAATGGCATTATTATAAAAATTCTTTGCAGATATTTGGCTCAAAATAATCTGCACTTCTTCTACATTGCCTGACTGAATATTATTAATTAATTTTTGTTCAACAGCAATTGGATAAAAATATTTTTGTTCTCCTTTTATATCATTATAAAAAACAATTTCTTCTGGTTCATAAAGCAGTACATAATCTAACGCATTAATTGCTTCTTGATATGCATCTGGAATACTATCAAGAACTTCATGTATTGTGCTTACTGCTATTACGATTTTGGTTTTTATAAGTTTATTAATTCTGCTTTTAATTTCCTCTATTCCTATTGATAATATTTTATTTAAATGAAATAACGTCTCAAATTGACCATTTAAAATAAAAACAATAAAATTATTTTCTATTACAAAATAAACTTTCATATTTTCTTTAATAAAAGCTTTATCAAAATATTCTGTTATTATTAATTGTGCTACTGCCACTGATTCTTCATTTTCTACTTCAGAAACATCCGTATGAACGATCATAACAGTATAGTACTTATATAAAAATTCAATGTTATATTTTTTAAACATATCTTGAAAACTGCCTTGTTCTATTCTCTCTCCTGTTAAGAATCTGAGTAAAAAATTTCTTCTCAACAAATCATCTTGATCACTTAATTCTTTTTGCATCTCCTCTATTCTATAAAAAACGTTTTCAAAAGCCAATTGCATATATTTGTATTCATCACCTTGTGTCTTAGAAACACTAGTCGACTTAGTAGAAAGATAATCAATAATCTTTGATATCGGCTTATAATTTCTTCTGGCAAAAACATAGGCAATAATTAAACCCAATACAATATAAAGTATAATAGTGTAAAAAACATTTCTTGAATAGTGTAAAATGTTTCCCCACAATACATTTTCAGGTGTTAACAAGATATACTTCCAATTCGATTCGTTTGATTCAACCATTAATGCTACATACTTTTTATTATTATGCTCTCCAAAATATATTTTACCTGGTTCAGCAATATCATAATAACTAATAAAATCAGGTAAATCATTATTATTACTTGAAGCTATTACATTATTCTCTGCATCTAATATAAAAACCATTCCCTCTCTCGTCCATTTTAAAGCGTTAAGTGTATCTTCGAAATCTGTATGGTTCATATTTAGAAATAAAGTAGCACTTGCATTTATGGTCGCTAAAGGAAGTGAACTTGCATATGAAATATATTCTTTTTGCTCAGCTCCAGAATTCATAAAGTTAATTTTAATATATTCATTGTTAAAGGATTGATTCATAAAAAGCTTCCAATCGTTATA
>SKGK01000061.1 GCA_007117465.1 Clostridia bacterium
ACCCCCGGTGTTACTTCTAACCCAGTCCAGAGAGTTATAGTAGTAGGATTAGCCGGTCTTGTCGCTGCCGCAGCTGGAACCGCTGGAGCAGCAGGTGCCGCTGGTAGTGCAACGGGTGGTGCAGGAGGGACAACAGCAGCCCGGCGTAGGGAAGACGAAGAAGAATCACTTGGAAGCAGCTATCGAATGATTCTTAATAAAAATTTTGGTAATCAGATAAAAACCGACGGAGAGGCATACTATGTCTATGCCCGCATGCTGGAAATCACACCCCAGGGTCATGAGGTAGCTAGAGACGACCTGACAAGTATGATTGAGATTTTCCCATCCAGCAACAATGTCCAGCTCGGAGAACCGGTTATGACAGGCGGTTACATGGGCGTGGGAGTAATAGCAGTCCCAGAAAATCAGCAGATTGAGCTGAGCAAAAACCAGGTCACACTAATAAAAAATCCTAAACAAAGCGCTGCCCATACAGAAACAGTAGAAATATCCTTAGAAGATATTAACCAAGAAGCAGTAATCAGCTTTAGATTCACAGGAGAAGGTGGGATTTTTCAAAACAACGTAACATTTTATGTGACGGGCGATGACTGGGAAATTGACGCTGACTTGCGCTATGACTATGACCTTGAGAAAGTAGACCTAGCAATAGAAAATAAGGAAAACAACAGGGCGACCTTGCAAATAACGGAAGCAGCATCCAGGCTGGAAGAATCACACTCCAATACATCAGCAGACATTCAAATAATAGCCAAAAACAAAGTAACAGAAATAAGCCGAGTCATAAAGGCGTATATCTGGCAGGAAGGAATCTTTGTAACAAATACTAAGCAAGAAAGAAATCCCGACGGTAGCTTTAATATAAAAGCTGATGGCGAGCAAGAAAAACGAGAAATCATGCTGCAGGTAATAGTTTGGGATGAAGAAAAGAAAACAGCAGATAACAAACCAGAATTACTAAACCCAGAAAGCTTGCAAATAGAATGGGATCCCCCTAATCAAGAAACCAAAAATGTCATAGAAGTATGTGAACTAATCTGTGAACATGCATCAACAGCGCATAGTTTTGCAGTATACGATTTTTATGCCAAAAACGAACTAACAGTAGATGGTAAAGACTTTATTCTGCCAGTAAACCTTAGTATTAAAGGGAAAGACCCAGAAATATTTACCAAGCAAATAAGCTTTAAAATAGAGCCAGTAGACTTAGAGGCAGCCTCAGCAGAAAGGCGCATTGAAATACAGCGCTGCAACAGGATTATAGATAACCACGTGCCTGTAGCACACAGAGAAAAATTAAGAGAAATACTTGACCGCCAATCCCAGGTATTAGGTCCCGAAGGCTTGTACGAACTGCGCCGCAGAATCTGGAACGTAGCCCAAAACTTAATTTTGGCCGAAGGGGCAGAAGGCTACAAAGATGTAGAAAGATGGGCCGATAGAATAGTAACGGTACTGGAATGGGCGGAGTGGGCCGGTAAACATTGCTTTGATGTAGTGGTAAAAGTAAAACTAGGACCCAAAGCAGTCCCGGCGGCGAATTTTATCCGCTCTATGATGATAGAATCCATCAAAGCATATTATTATGAAAACCAGGATCCTTTAACCTGGCTAAGAAGTTATGTTGACCAGGTATATGACAGCATTAACTTCGGCAAACTTTTTGAATCCGGATTGTATGCTGGAGGAGAGAAGGGTTGGAAGCAGTTTTGCGATTATCTCAAAGAACAGAACATAGTAATACGGGGTTCAGGCTGGCGAGTAGAAATCCCTGGTTGGCTGGCTGTTAAAGTTTTGGTAGCCATGCGGAAATTTATTACAGAGTGGTATTTAAATAACAAATCCATCTATGAAGCATCAAAAGCAACAATTTGGGACTTAACCGATGGTGTGGTAGGAGACTATTTGGAGAACTTGCTAAAAGAAAAAGGCGATTACAACATTTTCCAGGTTGCTGATGCAGAAATTTAGCAGAAAACCCTAAGTTTATCAATGTTTCAGACACATAAAAACTAAATTAACCATAAACTCCAATTAAAAACAATGCTCAAAACCTCTTTTTACAAAGGCTATCAAGTGCCAGAGTAGAGATGATTGGTCAGGCTTTTATGGGATTGTGACAAAATTTTGGGAGGAAAATATTATGTATTGCGGTTATTGTGGTAAAAAAGTAAACGATTATTCTAATTTTTGTATGCATTGTGGTGTCTCACTAAAAGAGCAGAAGCAGGCGCACGGAATAAATAAAGAGCCTGTTACTTACTCTAATGCACAAAAAAATGAAAAAATAACAAATAAAGCCCAAAGGAATAAAAAAAGTATTTTAATAATGACAGCTGCAGGAGTAGTTTTAACTGCGGCAGTTATATTTTCACTAATAAGCTTAATAGGAAGAACTTCCGATGATTTATTAGAATATGAAGCGATAGGCTATGAAGTACATGAGCTAGCAGATGGAAATACAAGCTTTGAAACATCAGGTATTGTTTCTCTTGACCAGAACAGGCAAAAAGTTAGTTTGAAAGATGATACAGCGGTAGAGATAATGGGAATAGGAGAAATGGGCAGCATTGAGCTTTCCTTGGAAAGAAGGTCAAATTCATTGAACTTTGACCAGGACGATATTGAAACAACAGGGAGCAAAAGAGTTGTTCGTTTAAGTGAAGTAGAGTTTAATGGTGGAGAAGAAGAATTTTTCGAGCTTGGTATGGTGGTGACTCTCCCAGCAGCTGAAAAAGGAGAGGTAAATATAGACACCATAAATATTGCAAGAATAGGACCAGTAATAGAGGATGGGGTGATTATTCCTGATGCAGTAAGGTATCTTCCAGCAAGTATAGACGAAGATGGAAATATAAGATCAAATGACATATACCTGACAGATTCTTTAATAAGCAAATACTTAATGGAAGAATCTAGTGAAAACTCATTGAGGTCAGTAGGGGCAGGAAATCTTTTATTAAATATTACAGGTATGGTTAGTATTAATGAAGAAGAAACAAATCAGGAAGAAGTAGAAATAACCTACACTGCCATAACATTTCAAAATAGTATAAACTGGAACAGGAGACCCCAGCTTATAAGGATGGTGCCAGATAAAGAAATGGATAATTTGCGCACGCCTATTGACAGAGTATCAGACGAAGAAAAAGAAAAAGAAATGAAAAAACCTGTGCACAATGTAATCGTATTTGTGCATGGAAGAAATGAGGCGGAAAAATCAGGTATAGCATTAAATGACATAGGGGCACCTTGGTTTTATTCATATAAACGGGATGTATGGACACATATGTACAAAGGATTTATGGAAGAATATGAAGAAAAAATGGATTGTACAATATTCTATGAATTCATTTATCCCACATTTAGACCAATTATTTCACCCGTAAGAGGAGAACTAGATAGAACTACACTAGACATTGATTTTAATAGAAGTCTAGAAATGGCATTAAGAGAACAGCTTGATAATGATTTAGAATTTAATTTGATAATTGTGGCTCATTCTATGGGAGGAGTGGTTGCAAGAGCTGGAGTACAGCACTTTAATGATAAGCTTGATGCATCTTTTAAAACGCTTGTTACGTGGGGAACACCTCATCTTGGAAGTCCCTTAGTCACATTAAGATATGTTCTTGGTGAAGTCCCTCTTTGGTATAGAATTAGGAATGTGCCAAGCACACATATGTTTTTTGACCTAAGAAGAATAATGGATGACTTTACAATTGATACACCAGGAACAAGGGATTTAAGATGGGATGGAGGACCTGTAGGCAGTCCTTATGAACTAAGCCTTTCACAGTATTTTAGGTTGAGTTTTGAAGAAGAGAAGTACCCTGATCTAGTACCAATATATAACCTTAATGATGGCGAATATGTAATGAATCATAACTTAAGGACGTTAAACAAAAACGATAGATACAGAAATCATGATAAGTATATATTTATGTATGGGATAACAGAGAAGACTGCTATAAGCAGAGGATATAGGACTATAACTGTACCTGGCACAGGACAGGAGGTAGTAATCCCCTTCCCAGAAGCGGATGCAGGTGAAATAGCATTAGGTGCAACAGTAATGGAATATTTGTTTAAAGAACCTAATACTCTCTATGACGGCAGGGAAATTTACAGAGGGGACGGTGCAGTACCTCTTCCTAGCATGGCAGGAGGCAGTCTTAATGGTAATCACATATATCTAGGAGATATAGATCATGAGGAATACTTTGGGACACCCTTAGGGAGTAAAGGATATCCATATGCGTTTTCAGGTGTTTTGCATGACAGGGAGAGCAGCAAAGACAAAGCCGTTTTTACAGCTATGAAAACATATGAAGGGATAAGAATTGGAACAAAAGAAAAATATAGCTGCCCAAGCATTGCGTTATTAAGACCACAATCAGGAGAAAAATTAATTGTGACAGCAGCAAAAAAGCAAGGAAGCCTAGAACTTTCTACAGCTGATGATATTGAAATAACCGGAAAACTAGAATGGCCAGAAGACTTAGACCCAGGAGAAAGAATAAGAAAAAATAATGGGATTGAAATAGATATATTAAAAGAGCAGATATCAACAGATCCTTATGAATATGCAAAAGAACCTCTGCAGATTGAGGAAATAGACATATCAAATGATGGCATGTTTAGAATTACAGTAAGACCTGAAAATTTGATACGTGAAGAGATTGAAGATGACGCAGAAGAAAAGAATATTGATATAAAAATAAGGATTATATTTAAAGATGGGACAGAGTTAGAAAGCGAGAAAAAAACACTGACTTTAGCTTTTTCAGAAAAGCAGGTCAGGATAATGGGCGATAAGATTACAGTGGTACAGCTGCAAAGAGAGCATGAAGATGATGAGTTTGATTATGAACATGAATTTGAAGCAGTTGTTATGCCTGATGATGGAGAATCATATAGATTTAAATGGGATTTTGGAGACGGAAATGAGTATACGCAGACAGGTAAAACTTCTCGTTATGTACACAAGTATATTGATATAGAAGGCGAAGATGACTTTTTGGCAGTAGTAAGACTGTATTCTTTAGAGGATGAAAGATTTAT
This sequence comes from Clostridia bacterium, assembly GCA_007117465.1. GTDB lineage: Bacteria > Bacillota > Clostridia > SK-Y3 > SK-Y3 > SKGK01. The sequence continues at coordinate 5,068 of SKGK01000061.1, forward strand.
AGCTGAGGATTATGTATCGATTAGAGTAGTAGATGATAGGAGCGATTTCTCGTTGGACACTGATGCTGAAACTGTGAAATGGGATAGATTTGATCCACCGGAAATCGATGGCTCATGGTCGAGCTTGGTTCAAGGCGACCACAGCTTGCTACTCAGAGGCCGTGATGACGGAGAAACACAGTTGATGGTGACCCAAGATGGCGTTTCCTGGAACCGGGTAGCCACATCCTTTTCCTACCCAGTGAGTAACATATTCTGGGTGGAGGATCGCTTCTTTGCTCAAAATACCGCCACTGGTGTGGAATACACTTCGTCTAGTGGCGAAAGCTGGCAGCAGTTGGAGTCTGGTATACGCGAGACTTTACCAGGCATAATTGCCTATGGTCGAGATGGCTTTTTTACCGTGATTCGCAGCACCTTGTATCACTCATTAGATGGAGTCAAATGGGAACGGTATAGGTACCTTCCGGAAGGCGCAGTTAGGCTTCGACCCGTCACTTTTCCTTCTGGACGAAATGCCATAAAGTCTGTAGGATACTTCGATAATCAATATTTCTTTTTAAACGAAGAAGAACTCAGGTATGGAGCGGACTTACAGAACTTGAATGTCGTCTCCATCAAGGAGTTGGCCACCTCTGGTATCCGTGGTATACGTGTGTTGGATGAACAAATTCTTCTCATGTTAGGCGACAGATGGGCCTTTTCTGAAAGTGGATTTGTCAATGTTAGTGACTTATATGCGGATTATCAATTTGTGCAAGATTCTCCTATAGGAGTCATCGGTCTTTCCCGAGGGGAACACGATGTGTACGTCCATCAGGGTGGCGGTCAATGGAAAAAGATCCATCCTGGCCCTGGCGGTTCTATCAGAATTCGTAATGCGCTAGTGGTCGGAAGTCGCTTGGTTTTACTGACCCGAGATGAGGTCATATATTCCACGGCTCTGGAGTAGAGGGACAGGGTGATATTTAAAAAAAGCTCATTAAGGGAGGGGGAAGAAACATTGCAAATTTTTAAGTTGTGAAAGATTAAAAGTATTAAGAAACTTGGTGCAAGTTGGGACAAAATTTATAATTAACGATTACATAAAAAAACCTCATATGAGTTTTTTTCAAAATACGCAAATTAGTTGGATATTCGCTATTTTGTATGGGTACGTTAACATAAATGCTTTGAGTATATCTCAAAACACTCCCAGTTAAAACATGGAAAATCATACTATTTGAATATTTAACTTACCCGCAACCAAATAAATCATCGTTATAAAATCCGAGAATGCAGGTTATAAATGAAAAAAAGATCAGAAAAAGTTATTAAATAAGGCTTTTGAAAATTAAGTGTAGCACAATGAATGGAGCAGATTATGGCAATTGTTTTAAAAGAGCTAAGAATGATTTCACCCAAGA
>SKGK01000138.1 GCA_007117465.1 Clostridia bacterium
ATAATTCAACATATTTTCGAGTATTTTTTTTCACCCAATGGGTGAAAGCTGAATTTTGAAGGAACGTATATTTATCATGGCATTGATGGTGCTTTTTAAAGTACTGACGTAGAATCTAGGTTAATATTTCAACCCTATCCGTTATCACACATTTAAAATAGTTACCTCTATGCTTTGATGAGTAATTTCTACAACTGCATAGCTTGGTCTAATAAGCTTATACGGCTTTGCAATGCTTCCTGGATTCACCAGCAAAAGTCCTTCTCTTCTTTCATTTACTGGTTCGTGCGTGTGTCCAAATAGTATTAAATCATACTTTTCTATTAACCCTTTAGCAGTTAATGAACTTAAGCTATATTTAACACCGTAATTGTGGCCGTGAACAAGTAATATCTTTTTACCAACCAGCGTTATGGTCTGCTCTAACGAATACAGCCTTTGCTTATCATTGTTTCCCTGAACTGCCTCCGTTAGATGTGTTGGAAAAAGTTCATTAACCTTTAAAATATCACTACCATAGTCACCTAAGTGAATGATATATTCTATGTCTAGATGCCGTTCAATTACTTTTATCATATTTGATGTTGAACCGTGCGAATCAGAGAAAACTAATATTTTCACAGGACGTTTCACCTTCTTCTAAATTGATTAGTCTGTGCTCATAATTATAACTGAAACCACCTCAAAATTCCATACTAAACAAAAAAACCGCCAACTAAGAAACCGAAATTTCTAAGTCAGCGGTTATATTTAATCTTCTATTCAATTATAACTTCTATCTCCGTCCCATCTAGAAAACTCACAATCATTTTTCTCCCCTTCAAACACTTCCATCTTCTCTACCATTTTAAAATACATATCCATGTTAAATGCTTTTATGGGTCTAGCACCTTTTAAAATATCCATAAACTGTTTTGCATTAGGCAGCATCAAAAAAATAACTGGTCAATCGGGGCGAGATAATTTTTTGTTATGCAAGGCGGAGGATTGAGGATGCAAGTTCTACTTAATGAGCTTGGCGAGTTTAGTAGTAACTGTAGGTCTGCAAAAGCAGGGCCTCCTCATTATTATTGCGATTGACGACAACGAAGCATAGCGGAAAATTAGCCGTCACTATTGGCTTGTTATTTTCTTGATGATGCCTTATACCTTATAAGGACATTATCACTAGTTTTTAATAACGATGGACATATACGCTAAACTATCGTATCCGTTATGTTTTAGTAGCTTGATAATGGCTTTTATATATTAGGGACAAGGTACCTGTCCCCTTGTCCCTTCCTTGTCCCTTCGGATTTTTTTCTTTCCATTTTAATTTATTTTTCCTATCCGAACTACCGTATCTTCTTTATACTTATCTTTGGAGATAAGTCTCATATAAAGCTCGTTTGGCATATTATCATATACACTCTTAAAACTTAAGATTGCAACGCCATTATGTAGGGAGCCTTCAATATTTATATAAGTGTTTTCGTTTTCATCTTGTAGCCTGTAATTATAATCACGAAATGCCGTATAAAACGCCTCTCCCTCTTTAATACTTACTTCTGTAACAGTGGCATATGACTTAATTGAAGTTATATTAAAGTCATTATTAGCGATTATCACTTTTTCTATTGGCTTATACTGATAAACTTCTTGCCCAATAAGGGGTTGTATCTCACTAACCTTAACTTGCCATTTTCCTTTAATATACTCCTCACTCGTGTTATGCGGTTTATCAGACGCGTTATAAATTGCCCTCATTTTATTAGCTGTAATAACAATATCTTTAGGCATATCCGAGCTTTCTGATGACCACAAAAGATTGATGTTAAAATTCATTTCTTTTCCAAAGTCAGTCTTTACAAAGTCATTATGGGTATCTACCATTACACTAAAAGAACCGCTGCTATTATTCGTAATCAAATCTTTACCCTTTAAATCGGTAACCTTTAGATCTGAAAACAACATTGATTGCACATTTTCATATTCTTCACCAACAGACACCTTAACAGGAATCGTGCACCTTTTCCCGTCTATAAGTACTGGTTTTACAGCTATTGTAATTCCCTTATCTGAAGAAGTTTGCTTAAGGTTTTGAATCATTTTTTCACTACTTCTAGTTATTGTTACTGCTTCTGCTAAATCACTAATGATTGGAAAACTCGCTATGGAATCAGCAAATGCAGAACTTATATTTACGGTTGATGTAAAGACTAGCATAATCCCTGCCACTACACCCGCTATACTTGTCATTACTCGTTTTATCTTAATCTTTTTCATATCATTTCCTCCTTGTTTAATCGCTCTTTCAATAACCAAATCAAGTTCCTCAGGTATAGATATATCAGCCATACTCTTTGTAAAATCAGCCATCAAAACACTCCTCTCGCAATTCTATTCTAAGTTTTTTTAATGCTCTATGCAGATACGTTTTTGCTGTCCCTACAGGCATTTGTAATATTTCTGCAACTTGTGTTATCGTTAGATCCTGGAAGTACTTTAAAATAATAATATTTTTATGTTTTTCATCTAAACAATCTATTGCACTTAATAGGTCAATGCTATTGTAATCTTTTTCTTGATATTTCATGCTTTCTAATAAAACTTCTTCATTTAAAGGTACAATTTTCCGACTCTGTTTTAAGGCATTAATGGCTGAATTAATCAAAATTCTAATAAGCCATGTATCAAAATATGCTGGCGTATTTAGTTTTCGAATCCCTTTATACGCCTTTAGCACAGTTTCACCGACAACATCTAAAGCGATTTGCTCATTTTTCACATAGGCAAAAGCTGTGCGGTATAGTTTCTCTTTTCTTTCTTGAATGAGTAAAGAAAAAGCATTATCATCGCCTTTTTTTGCTCTTATAACTTTATCACAGACTGTCACTTAACCCCTCCTTTTTCCAAAAATATTATTTGATATACAATTAGCTAATTGCTGTTACACTTATTAGACCATTTAAATATGTATTTGGTTTTAAAAATATTATTTTATATTAGAATCAAATTCTACCCTTTTACACACTACATTTCAAGCAAAAAAATATGGGGATATGCCAACGACAACACCCCAAAACTCCCCTACATCATAAAAAGCACATCTTCTTATACACTTTTTTTAATATCAGACCAAAACCATAATATACTGCTCCATTTACTGCGCCAGAAATCAAATATATCCTCATATACTCCCTACCCGTTGTAAGACCAAAAATCGTGCTCATAACTACCGTATAAATTGCTAGTCCATACGTTAGTCCTAGTACATATGCAGCATCATTATCTTCTTTTGCGGACTTTTAAAACTCCCCAGAATTTAATTTGAATTTTGTGGAAAAACTCTTGATAAACAAGGATAAATGATGTATAATAATGTATTAAAATTTGCTAGAAAAGGAGAGCATACCGATGATTTTCACACTGATGAATAAGCATACTCCTGTAGTAGAACTGAATATTGACGTGGAAACGGCTGGCATTTTGAAGGTCGAACAGGTGATTCATCCAGACTTTCTTCCGGTGGGCATATCCATTGTTAACGGAATTCCGGACAGGAAAAGTCTCAATGACTGGTGGCGCGGAAGGTCTATTCCGGCCAGCCGTTCTGGTATTCGACAGGCACTTGATATCTTGAATATATCCTATACAGAACAGCTTCTTACCAAATGTTATGGTCTGAGTCTGTCAGATCAATATTGGATTAATCCTAAGGAGCGCCCCTTGAAGTGGGAGAACATTAACTTTTTTCGGAATACTTTTTCAGATGATGTAGGGAATGCCCTATTTGGTCAATTTTCTTCCGATAAGGAACTGGATTTGCATTCTCCTTGCAACACCTCCGATGGATGGCTGCGTAAAAAGTGGAAAATCATCGACGGCGAGCGCTGCCTGATTAAGTCTGGTAGCAATCCATTTCAGCAGGAACCGCTCAATGAAGTAATTGCTACCGTCCTGCACCGTCGTTTAAACAGTGCGGCATATGTTTCCTACCGACTTGTATGGGATGACGACATCCCATACAGTGTATGCAAAAATATCATTACGCCTGATACCGAGCTAGTCAGTGCTTACAGCATTTACCGCAGCCAGAAGAAACGCAACCACTATTCCATGTACGAGCATTTCCTTCTTTGCTGTGAACATTTGGGTATTCCAGGTATGAAAGAATTTCTAAATTATCTGCTGGCATTTGATTTTCTAATCGCCAATACAGATCGCCATTTCGGAAATTTTGGTGCTGTCCGCAACGTGGAAACGCTTAAATGGAACGGTCCTGCTCCAATCTTTGACAGCGGCACAAGCCTCTGGCACGATCAGGTTACCAGAGTAATCCATCCAACTGGCAAGATATCTTGTCAGCCCTTTAAGCCTACACATGATGAACAGATTTCTCTCGCAGGCAATCTAGACTGGATTGATTTTTCGGCCCTCAGTGATATTGACGAAGAGTTTCGGATACTGCTCTCAGCTTCACCCTACATTGACGAGCCTCGGGCAGATGCGCTGTGTCAGGGACTCAAATGTCGGGTAAACCAGTTAGAACAGCTTGCCCTAAATCACAAACATTAGCTATCCATGTGAACATCAAACGAGTTGGACTCTCCTAACTTTGGCTAAAGCGATATTAGAGAGTGTCAATGGGACGGGGTTGTTGACAACCAGGCAAATATTTTCAACATCATTGTCAATAACCCCGTCCCTTTGACACATACAGTTCTGATTCATGTAAATTTTGTTCAACCAATAATGCCTATATTTTTCTCAGAAACTACCTCTTTATAGAACCTACCCCATAAATATACTCGATATTGCAAGGTACTGATTCAATAAAATCTTTTAACCATATAATCAAGAAACCTAATTAGTGCTTATTGGATGAATTAATTCTTTCCGAATAGCTATTGATATTAAAGTCAATCCGATACTTTTAAATATCATCATTACTAAAAAAATCCCCATGAGCAACCATTGGTTTTGGTATATTGAATATGTTTTAACTATAATTCCAATAATAACAGAAATAATCATAATAACAGCTCCAGCAACGCCAAGGTAGTTATTATTTTTTTTAAAGTTTACAAGTGTGAGTATTGAAAAAACTATCCCACCCAATATTCCAATGATTAAAGCTGATAAACCCCTTACATATCCTGGCACTATTAATACTGAAATATCAGCCCCATTAATAAACTTCAAAACTGCATTAGCATAAAGACTATCCCCAATTGCTGCAATAAATCCTGTAAACCCCCACATTATTAACGAAATTGAAGCGAACAAAGTAGTTTTGTTATTGTTTTTTCTAAATAATAAATAAAATGTTAAACCAAGCACAATAATGAATATTCCCAAAATTGGATTACCGATATACCCTGACACCTTATAAGGAAAGCATACTTCAATAGGAATCATTGTATCATTCTTAATAGCCATTTGTATTAACCAATTTCTCCACCGTTAAAACCATACTTCAAAATGGTGGTTTTGTCAGGGTCAATGGTAAATGAAATGGCTTGTGTGGCGGCATGGTACTCATCGGGTGCTTCAAAATCCGTAAATGTATAAACCGTAACCTGTTGAGACAAAGCCGGATAGGGAGAAAAGGCATTGTTTTGGTAGCTGCCATCCTCAAGAAGTGCCTTGTATCCTTCCCCGCTATTTAATTGAAGAATGTTCAAACTGCCATTTGGGTTATTTGCACCATAAGTACTCCTAAACCCACCGGAATAATCTCCTGCATAAAGCGTCGGGGATACCTGCTGTCCGTCTACTCTAATTGTTGGCATTAGCTTTTGTATTTCGTTAAAATTACCCGCAAAAGGGTACTTTGCTGTGACTGTTTTTTCTTTTGCTGATGGATTGTTAAGCTGATAACTGTCTTTCACTGTTGCACCCCAAACACGCAAACTATCTTCACTGGGCAAAGCGAAATCGTAAGCAATGTTTCGTGTAGCAGTTATAGTATTATCTGCTTCGCGCAATGTCAGAGGAAATACCGGCCCTGCGTACAGTTCAATAATTTGTAAGTCTTCCATGTGTATCTCCCTTTCACTGTAGCGTTGAATGCCTTCACTTATATAGACAGGATTTTCCTAGATATATTCGCAATTGTCAAAAAAGTATATATCAATGAATTTTATCTATTTCAATTCCTACCTGCCTCATCAAGTAAAGCGCATTGATGGTAGTTGAAACACCTGGATACAAACAATAATCAAAATAAATTTCCCCATCTTTATAGTGCTCACTAAAATGACAATTTCTCACCTTAGCCTCTTTATCATCGGATAATTCAGATAACTCTAAGTCATGTGTAGAGACCATCCCTAGTGCATTTGCAGCACTTAATTTCTTGATGAGAATTTTAGCGCCAATATGCCTATCTCGAGAATTTGTACCTCTAAAAATTTCATCCAACAAAAAGAAGACCCGCTTACTACTTAC
>SKGK01000105.1 GCA_007117465.1 Clostridia bacterium
AAATATTAATAGCACGACCGAGCTATGAAATTAATAGCTCCCCCAGCTATTAATTGCCTCCATAAAATTGTGTTTAATTTACTTGAGTTAATATCTGTATACGAATAGCTGTATCTGAAATAATTTTTTTCACAACTGGAGAGGACCACACCTCATTACCGTTACGAGTCTTTATGCCCCGGCCTCGTAAACCTCTACAGATAGAGGCAACTTTTTTTCCGGATTTGTACTCACGCATGATATATTCTATAGCTGATTGCTCGTTGTTATCAGGAACGAGAAAGCCATTATCACTTTTAAAGCCATAGAGTGCAACACCATTATAAACTCTCCCATTTTGCTTTTTATATTGAAGAGAAGTTTTTGTCCGCTCTGAAATTGTTTCGCGCTCCCACTGACTAATAACGGTGAGAAGGTTTAGCATCATTCTACCTGCAGCAGATGACGTGTCAATGTGTTCGCTTACAGAAACTATTGCAATGTTGTTTTTATTTGCTAAATCCACGATTTCAATAAGATCTTTAACAGATCTTGTTAATCTATCCAACTTAGACACTATTACAGCACTAATAGAATTTTCTCTCATTAGGAGAAGGATTTTTTGGATGCCATCTCGGTTTATATCTTTGCCACTGAAACCTGCATCGCAAATCTCCTCTATGATGTCATAGTTATAGAGTGATGCATATTGCTTAATTTTTTCTTTTTGCGCATCCAGAGAAACACCTTTTTCTGCCTGGTCGCTTGTACTAACTCGGCAATATGAAACTGACTTGCACATGGGCACCTCGCTATGGATATATGTGGTTAACCACGACAGTAACAAATTACAATATTGGCTTTTTCTTTTTTATCTCGATCAACTTATCTTTCACCGCAGAAACAACGATATCATTCATAGATATTTTGTATTTTTCAGAAACTTCCTTCAGATCTGCCTTGATTTCTTCTGGTAATCGTATCCCGGTCAACGGAATTTTATGTCTCCTGTAATTACTCATGTTAGCAATATAATATATGTGGCTAACCACAGTCAAGTAGAAGTTTGGACAAGGTATTTAGCACGTTAACCTTGATGGTGACGTAGTGCATGTATTATAAGTATGAGTATTGTAAAAAGAGCTTTCCCCCGACGATTAGAAAAAAGCTCTGGTATCAATATGTTAAACTGCTTTTTAATAAAGTGATCTGCATTCTTTGCCACTCTACCAGTTTTGAAAAAATTGATCTATTTGTTCCACGCTCTCATTATATTCACTTTTTATTTCATTCCTATGCTTATCAATTGAAATCCACACATACATATAACTTGAGGTTAAAAGTACAAGGAGAAGCATCCCTGGTATGATAAGGCTTTTTAATCCAAAATCTTTTCGTTTGTATAAATATAAAGGGTAACATGCGAGCCAAAAACAACAAATATAAAAAAACCATATAATAGGGTTTGGTCGATCTTCTGCCGGAGATGTTTTTTGTAATTCCAGTCCGGCAATCAATGCTGTTGCGAAAATTGTAAAGACTATTATTAAATTTAATAGTGATGATGGATTTTGGATCAGTGTCATTTCTCCAACCCAGAACCAGATCAGAAAGATCGCAGAAACTGGTACGGCTAGCAAAAATAAGCCGTAGTCGGATTTTTGGGAGAGATTTTCTTCCATAAAAGATCCACAGTATTTACATTTCCGAGCAGTTGACAAAATCTCTTCTCCACAATCCTGACACTTTTTATTTTCCTTTATTTCAAAGCTTTCCATACAATCACCTCCATTTGATTTGCTTCATTGCGTCTAATTAATTATTATTGATTTATTCTAAAAATAAAAATTCTGCAAGAAAATATGAATCGTTTACTTCTCTCCAGGAAAACTGTATCTGTTTACCTTCTTTGCTTTTACCTACATACTCTGGATCACCCATAAATCGTTCGGCTTTTGCCAAATAATCCCTCCTCTGCCCACCTTCCAGAATTGTCATTCGTATCCAATTACCTCCACTATATCTGCTACGAATGAATACTCCTTGTTTTGTTGGAAGTATTCCGATGCAAAGAGGCAATTTGTCAGAAGCATCAAACAATGCGTGATCAACCTGCTTACCTTCTTCGTTGTAATAATACCTTAAAGTAGCATAGTTATATGGGGCATTAAGGTTTTTAAGCCTTCCGTCAACACCATAATGCGATATTTGAATTAACATACCTCTTTCATTATATAGCCATCTTTTAAGAGCCACTCCCCAATCTTTGCGATCCTTTGCCTGGTTATCAGTGCCGTAGTAGCTCTCTTCAACCGTATTGCCATTATCGTCATATTTAGAGCGTATGATGGCCACTCCCAAATCTTTGTGATCCTTTGCCTGGTTATCAGTGCCGTAGTAGCTCTGTTCAACCGTATTGCCATTATCGTCATATTTATATCGTATGATGGCCACTCCCCAATCTTTGTGATCCTTTGCCTGGTTATCAGTGCCGTAGGAGCTTGCTTCAACCGTATTGCCATTATCGTCATATTTAATGCGCATGATGGCCACTCCCCAATCTTTGTGATCCTTTGCCTGGTTTTCAGTGCCGTATAAGCTTCTTTCAACCCAATTGCCATTATCGTCATATTTAGTGCGTATGATGGCCACTCCCAAATCTTTGCGGATTTCAGGTTTGCCATCAACTCCGTAATAACTTTCTTTAATAACATTTCCCATGTCGTCATATTTAACCTGGATAGATGAAATACCATGCTCGTTGTGTAAAACCAAATTGTCGTTATTGTCAAAGTATGCTTCAGCTATTTTTTCGTCATTTTCATTGTATCTGATACGCTTCTTTTGAACACCATTATTATCTGCAATAACAATGCTGTTTTTGTCAAACATAGTGATCATTATGATCTGGTTATTTTCATTTAATGTAAAAGAATATTGTGTTACACCTTGTTTGTCTTTAGTCATATTGCCATCTTTATCATAATTAAACATGTGTATAGGATGACCAAATTGATTCAATCTGTATCGATTAGAGTAGACATTGTTTGAATTTGCCATTGGTTTTCCTTCAGAATCAAAGTAGCTCATATTTTTGAACCCATCTGTGTAATCAATAATAATCTTACATACCTCGAAAAATGGGTCCTTTGATATATTGCCGTATGCATCGCGATAGATAATTTTATTAATTCTTCCTTCACTATCATAGATAAAATTGTACAAAGGAGTATCTTTCGCATCCCTTTCTCGAACAGGGTATTTGCCTATTATATTTCTACTACTTCCAAAAGATATTTTTCTATAGTAATTTGCTGGCTTCGTAGAACAGTTGCAAAACACAAGAAAAAATAAAGAAACTACAATCAGGAATTTGGTAAAGTTCACGTTCCCCCCTTATACAGATATAATGGCTATAGTGTATATATTACATTACTCGAATATTCTTATTTGTTTCAATCTTAAGTTATTTTGTATGCAGTCATAGTCAGCAGATTAATAAAAAATTGTATCATAATAAAACCTAACTGTAAAGACTTATCTGACTACACTACATTTATTTTATTTGTTTAACTAATATAACCAGTTGTCTTGGGGCATTACCACAGAAAAAACCCTTAAAATGAATATGTTTCCATGCTTAAATAATTCTTTGCCAAAGCACACGCCCATATATCTAAGTGCATCAAATAGGTAAACAATAAAGCACTGTTATACCTTCACTTTTTTAGGTTGTTAGTAGGAAACAAAATAAACTAAATATTAAATATAGAAGAGCTGATATATTCGGAACAGTTGTGGTATGATGATAATAAAACAAAACCAATGAATAAAGACCACTAAGCAACATTTAAAGTTTTTTATAACAGTATATTTATGTTTGAAAAAAACCTTCTTTTGTATTGAAAAAATTGCTATATATAAGAAGATTGAAAAAAAACATTGATGGTTCATATACAAATAAAGGTGACTGAATATGGGTGCCAGTGAAACAAAATACGCGATATCTTATATTAGATACTCTACTAAAAACCAGAAAAAAGGCTCTTCTGAAGAACGACAAATTACTCGTTCAAAAGAATATATGAGAACTAATAACCTGGTTGCACTTAATAAGACAATTTATCTTGATGAAGGTAAAAGCGGCTATTCACAGGAGAATTTGAGTGATGGCCATTTGGGACGATTTTTAAATGAAATTCAAGAAAATAAAATTCCTAAAGGAACCACTTTAATAATAGAGTCTATGGATAGGCTTTCACGGGCTAAAACAACAACAGTAATCCAAATAATACTTAATATTGTTGAAGCTGGTATTAAGATTGTTATTTTAGATAAATATGAAATGGTTATTGACAAAAAATTGCTTGATTCTCAAGATTCTACTTTTGTTTGGGGTATGTTAACTGCTGAAATAAATAGAGCTTTTGGTGAAAGCAAAAGAAAATCTGAGCTAATATCAAAAGCTCGCGAACTTGAAAGGCAAAAAGCAAGGAATGGTGAGGGATTAATTTCGGGAGTCCTCCCAGCGTGGTTATCAAAAAATAAAGAAGGCATAATCTTTGAGGTCAAAGAAAGAGCCGATGTCGTAAGGCTAATTTACACAATGTACCTTGATGGTAAAGGTGCTTACACCATAACAAAATATCTACAAAAAAATGTAACAGAGCACCCCCCTTTTGGGTGTCGGAAAAATACACGGATTTGGCACAAATCATACATCAACAAACTGTTGAATAACCATGCTGTATATGGCCGGTGTATACCTCACACATATGATAATAATGAAAAAAAGCGTATAGGACTTCAACCAATTGAAGACTATTATCCAGCAATCATTTCTAAAGAAGAATTTGATAAAGTACAATATATAAAGGCGAAAAAATCAATAATAGAGGGCGAGACAGAAAATGAGAAAACTTCGAGATTAGAATATCGAGGCCGAACCGGGAGGGTATCAAATCTACTAAGTGGGATAATATATTGTGGTATTTGTGGAATAAAAATGGAGATGAGCAATAAAGGATATGGAGATAATATCTATTGCAGAGGTGGTTGTAATTACAAACTCAATTATGGGGCATATAATGGAAGACCACATTTTGAGGAAGTATTACTTAAATATCTCAGAAATGTTGATTATAATGAGGTACTAGGTGCTAATAATGACAATAAGAAACAGATGTTGAAAAAAGAAATTGATAACCTTAAATCAATATTGTATAACAAAAATAAAGAGCAAAAGAATATAGCAAATCATTTGATAACTTATAATCATCTCACAGAACAGATGAATGCTATAGCGAAGAAAAATGAAAGTGAGATAACAAAAACCAAAAAAAAATTAGAGACTCTTGAGGCGGAGTTGATTCACATTTCGGAACAGGACATAAACAATATTACTGATGACTTAAAAATATTATATCAAAAACTATATGACAATCATAAGGAGACCGATGTAATAGAAATCAGACGAAAATTGCGTGATAGCATTTTGTCTGTCGTGGATAGGGTAAATGTTCACCCCCCCAAAGAGAATATTCATCATGGTATTGCTAGAATTATTTTTAAGAATCAAAATATAGATTCTAAAAATTTAGATGGGCAAGGTATTGGATTTTCGTGGAGGCTTGTCTGGCGCCAAAAGCCCATTCGTGAGTTTGAAGAAGATCCTACAGAATATAAATGAGGCTACATAGCCCTTTGAGATATCAACGGGTTAAATAGGCTGCAATGTCAGGATGTTGTGGTCTATTTAACCTGTTAATATATGTGGCAGTATTCTAAATTAATTTTCGGTTGTATAAAATAATGATCTGAATTCATTATGTTTTAAGTATAAGAGAAAACAATATTAAAAATTTTGAAATATTTCAATAACGTCTATAGTTTTATTTTGATTAATGACATTAAATTCTCTTTTTTCCCATTGTCTTCCGGTATTATTTAGTTCGATGATATTGACATCATATGAGATATTGAGTAATTCTGGTTTTAGCGAATCAATTGGAACAGTCATTACAAATGAGTTAGAATAGTAATTTGGTTTAATTCTATTAAATTTCCCAAAGAGTGGGAAGGTGAATGCATTTGCATGTCTGGGGTGTATGAGGGGATTATTGTGTGGTGTTCCTCCACCAGAGCCTGAGCGAGTAAATAGAAACCACATAAATGGAATTGTTACTGTGTCTTTTTCAATAACACACGGGCTATTATTAATATCAAATGAATAGAAATATTTATTAATTGAATCTTGTGTCATTGTGTAACTATATAATCGCGTATATTTATCTTCAATATAAAA
>SKGK01000080.1 GCA_007117465.1 Clostridia bacterium
AAATATTTGCGGTGTAGATAGGATGTGAGGTTATGTCAGCAAAAAGTTTAGTAATGATGTTTTTCATGGTAATTATATTTCCAATTATTATTATTTGTTATAATACAGGTGCGTTTTTCGTTATTACGTCATTAATTTTAATGATAGGAGCTATCGCAAATTTAAAAAAACTCCTTGAGCAACAAGATTTACCCAAAGAAGTTTTAGAATTTGAGGAAGATCTAGATGAAGAATTAGGGGATATAGGTGAACTATTAGGCATTAATGCACGTAAGGTTAGCTATGGTTTTATGATTTGTATGGATATAATAGTAATTACGTATTTTGTATATGCCCTCATGCTTACGCAGTCTTTTTTAATACAAGCGATAGCAATTATATTGATTGCAGATTGGGCATATGATATTATTACCATTATCGATAGCATGATAAATGAGGAAACAAAAGATGAGGGCGAAATGACGTGGAAAGATATATTATATGACGGCTATCTGTGGGCACATAATTTAGTGACTATGGTATTTATTGTAATTGTATTTTTCCAGTATTATATTTAACATCGTTTAAAAAACAGTAAGGAGGCTAGAAATAATGGGCAGTATTGATTGGGGACAGGTTCAGGAAGTAGTTTCGCAATTTGTGACACAAAACAAACCACATGTATTCATGGTAGTTGGGAAGATAATACAAACCATGATTATTATAGTATTATCGCTCGTTGCCATCAAATTTGGTTCATTAGGGATTAAAAAGTTTTTTAATAAGCAAAAAGAATTTAAGTATCACTTGGAAAATAAAAGAACAGACACGCTTTCAACGCTGTGCATCAGTGTTTTTAAATACATCGTATATTTTATATCAATTGTAACCATACTGCAAAGTGTATTAGAAATACCTGCAACAACCATTATTACTGCTGCTGGTATAGGCGGTTTGGCAATTGGCTTTGGTGCACAAAGTTTGGTTAAAGATGTAATCACAGGTTTTTTTATTTTATTGGAAGATCAATTTTCAGTAGGCGATATGATTAGTATAGGTGATATGATGGGTACAGTAGAAGAATTAGAACTTCGAATAACTAAGATAAGACACTTTGCAGGAGATTTACATATTATACCTAATGGAGAGATTAAAACAGTAACAAATCACACACGGGGCAATAAAGGAGCTATCGTGGAGGTTTCAATCGCATATGAAGAAGATATTGAAGAAGCTATAGCGGTGTTGAATCAAGTTTGTGAAAAAGCCAATGAAGAGATAGAAGCCATTGTAGAAGGACCTACGGTATTAGGCGTTGCAGCATTAGCTGATTCAGGGGTAGTGTTACGTGTATTTGGTAAAACTATAGCAGGACAGCAGTGGGCAACAGAAAGAGAGCTTAGAAAGAGAATAAAACAAGCTTTTGATAAAGAAGGGATTGAAATACCATATAATCGCATGGTAATAATAGATAAAAGTGAAAGCTATAAGGAGGAGAGAGAGTATGCCAATGAAATTAGAAATAGGACAAATTGTAGAACTTAAAAAACCCCATCCTTGTGGGAGTAAGCAGTGGAAAATCATGCGAACAGGAATGGATTTTCGTATAACATGTATAGGGTGTGGGCATCAAGTAATGATTCCTAGACCTAAACTTGAAAAAAATGTAAAAAAAGTGATAGATAGTGATTCGTGAGTAATAAAAAGAGATATCATTGGTGATAAAATATATGTAAGTATAAAGTAGCAGTAAGGGGTATAATAAGTTTTGTGAAGTTTTATCTATTAATATAACAGGGAACATGAAAAAATACCGTTGACAAATTGCTGCTATGCTGGTAAAATGTTAAACAATTATATATTTTAGTATAAAAGTGATGATAGAGACAAAAGATATGTTTACCACATCAGAGAGCCGGTGGGTGGTGTAAATCGGTTGGTGGCATATGTAATACCTCACTCTAGAGCTGTACATCTGAACAAACAAGTAAGATGTATCCGGAAAGTGCACCGTTATAGCATTGAGTAACAAGATAATGGTATACATTATCGACTCGCTGAGGCTATTACTGAGAGGTAGTAGTAAAGCAGGGTGGTAACACGAAGAAGTTTCTCCTCGTCCCTGATACATGATAAGTGTTCATTAGGTGCGGGGATTTTTATTTATTATGCTTGACATAGAAAGGATGGTGATTAATATGACAGGCGCTCAAGCACTGATTAAGGTGCTAGAACAAAATAAAACAACAACCATTTTTGGCTACCCAGGTGCAGCCAATGGACCTATTTATGATGAACTAAGCAAATCGACCATAAAACATATACTTACCCGGCAGGAGCAAGGAGCAGCGCACGCAGCAAGTGGGTATGCACGTGTAACGGGAAAAGTAGGTGTGTGTATGGCTACATCAGGTCCTGGAGCAACCAATTTAATAACGGGCATAGCAACGGCATATATGGATTCAATTCCAATTGTTGCTATTACTGGGCAGGTATCTACACAAGAGATAGGGCGTGATGTTTTTCAAGAAGTAGATATTACGGGTGCAACCGCTCCATTTTGTAAGCATAATTATCTTGTAAAGGATGCAAACAAATTAGTTAAAATTGTAAACGAAGCTTTTTATATTGCATCCACAGGTAGACCAGGCCCCGTACTTATTGATATACCAATAGACATACAACAAAAAGAAATTTCATTTTTACAAGACTTTAAACCTGATATTAGAGGATACAAACCTACTTATGAAGGACATGGACTTCAAATAAAAAAAATTATTAAAGCAATCCAGCATGCGCAAAGACCTGTAATATGTGCAGGTGGCGGGGTAATTGCTTCGAATGCTTCACAGGAACTGTTAGCGATAGCAGAAAAAGTAGGGATACCTATTGTAACAACACTAATGGGTATTAGCGCTTTTCCGGCAACCCATACATTATACTTAGGAATGATAGGTTCTCATGGTGTATATGCTGCAAATAAAGCAGTAGCTAATGCAGATTTGTTAATTGTAATGGGAGCTCGTGCAGGAGATCGTGCAACGGCTCAGGCAGACAAATTTGCAAGACAAGCACAAATTGTGCATATTGATATAGACCCTGCAGAGATTGGTAAAAATTTAGGTGCGAATATTCCGATTGTAGGAGATGTTAAGACAATACTAACACAAATGTTAAAACATATAACAATTTCCTACAAACAGGAGTGGACAGATAATGTTGTTAGATGGAAGCAAGAAAACGCAAAAAAAGATAGCGCTAAAAAAGATGCACCGTATGTAAGTCCACAATATGTGCTTAACGTATTATCACAATTAACCAAAGGCGAGGCCATTGTAACAACAGAAGTTGGACAGAATCAGATATGGGCAGCCAACAACTACAAACCGACAGTGCCAGGATATTTTTTGACATCGGGAGGTTTAGGCACAATGGGATATGGACTTCCTGCTGCCATTGGTGCAAAGTTAGGCGCACCAGATAAAGAGGTTATTACCATCTCTGGGGATGGAAGCTTTCAAATGAATATGCAAGAGTTAGCGACCATTAAGCAATGGGGAGCAGATGTGAAAATTTTATTATTTAATAATGCAAGGCTTGGCATGGTAAGAGAGTTACAAAAAATGCGATTTAAAAGCAATTACTATGCGACAACACTAGACGGTAACCCTGACTTTGTGAAAATCGCTGCTGCCTATGATATTCCCGCAGAAAAAGTAGTTCAAAACGCAGCCGTTGAAGAAACGCTTAAAAGAGCCCTTGCATATAATGGCTCATATTTGATAGAATTTAGTATAGATCCAGAAGAGAGTACTTTGTAAAATAATATTCTAATAGGAGGTTGGTATCATGGCAAAGCATACGTTAGCAGTATTAGTTGAAAACCATGCAGGTGTGTTATCTAGAGTAGCGGGTTTATTTAGTCGTAGAGGATTTAATATTGATAGTTTAGCCGTCGGGGTAACAGAAGATCCAAATATATCAAGAATGACTATCGTTGTAGATGGAGATGATTATACG
Source organism: Clostridia bacterium (assembly GCA_007117465.1). Classification (GTDB taxonomy): domain Bacteria; phylum Bacillota; class Clostridia; order SK-Y3; family SK-Y3; genus SKGK01. The sequence continues at coordinate 4,000 of SKGK01000080.1, forward strand.
GTAGAACAAGTAAACAAACAGCTTAATAAGCTAATTGATGTTATTAAAATTCGTCAACTAGATGGATCAGATTCAGTAACAAGAGAATTGGCACTCGTTAAGGTAAATGCGAATTCTAATACAAGATCAGAAATCATTCAAATTGTTGATATTTTTAGAGCTAAAATTGTAGATGTGTCTAAAAATACTTTAACAATAGAAATGACAGGACCTGGCTCTAAAATAGCGGCACTTGAAGATATGTTAAAGCAGTTTGGCATAAAAGAGATGGTACGTACGGGTACAGTTGCAATTGAAAGAGGCAATCAAGTAATTCGTACGGAAGGCAGTGAAGGTTAACCAGTATAAAGTTGGACGGTTGGTCAGTTGGACAGGTTTAAAAAAACAAAAGCGAAATTTTCGCTTTTCAGCTAGTCCACATCTAACCTCTAATTTCTAATAAATAAAAGAGGTCTTAATAATTAGATCTATATAAAAGACAGGAGGCATTTTAAATGGCAAAGATGTATTATGACAGTGATTGTAATTTAGAATTATTAAAAGGAAAGACGGTAGCAATTATCGGATATGGTAGTCAAGGGCATGCACATGCACTTAACTTACATGAAAGTGGAGTAGATGTAGTTGTAGGATTATATGAAGGTAGCAAGTCATGGCCTTTAGCAGAACAAGCAGGACTAAAAGTAGCTACTGCTTATGACGCAGCAGCGCAGGCAGATGTAATTATGATTTTAATTAATGATGAAACGCAGCCAGCACTTTACCAAGAAAGTATTGCACCTAACCTTACTGCAGGAAAAGCATTAGCTTTTGCACATGGGTTTAACATTCATTTCGGACAGATTGTACCACCAACAGATGTTGATGTATTTATGATAGCACCTAAAGGGCCAGGGCATACGGTTAGAAGTCAGTATGAAGAAGGCAGAGGTGTACCTTGCTTGATTGCAGTGTATCAAGATGCAACAGGAAAAGCAAAAGATATTGCACTTGCCTATGCAAAAGGTGTAGGTGGTGCAAGAGCAGGTATATTAGAGACAACGTTTAAGGAAGAAACAGAAACTGATTTATTTGGTGAGCAAGCGGTACTTTGTGGTGGTGTTTCTGAATTGATGAAAGCTGGATTCGAAGTACTTGTAGAAGCAGGATACCAACCAGAAAGTGCATATTTTGAATGTTTGCATGAGATGAAACTCATTATTGACCTTGTAAACCAAGGTGGATTAAGTTATATGAGATATTCCATTAGTGATACTGCAGAATATGGTGATTATTCTATTGGTAAAAGAATTATCACGGATGAAACCAAAAATGAAATGAGAAAAGTATTAAAAGAAATACAAGATGGTACGTTTGCGAAAAATTGGATTATAGAAAATAAAGTTAATCGTCCGATGTTTAATGCAAGAAGAAGAATGGAGCAAGATCATCAAATAGAAGTAGTAGGAAAAGAATTAAGAAAGATGATGAGTTGGTTGAAAAAATAATAGATTTATATATAAGGAAAGATGAGGAAGCGCGCGCCCATCGACCTTTTAATAGCATAGATGTGTTTACCATGGTAAAAGTGGGTATGTTATTGGGCATGCCTTAAAAGAAACAACATGAAAAAGAATGCTAAAATACAAATGTAATCAAATATGAAGACCAAAGAGGTGCCTTTTATACTGGAGATTTCAAAGGGGATTCCCCCTAGCGAACAAAGAAGTCCATGAGCGAAGCAAATTTTTTTGAGGTATTATCCTTTGGTCTTCATATATCATTCGTATTATGCAACCATAAAGGGAACCAAACTATTAAAAGCCGAAAGGGGTAATATTATGCCAGCAAAAAGAATTAAAATATTTGATACTACGTTAAGAGATGGAGAGCAAACACCAAGTGTTAATTTAAATATACAAGAGAAATTAGAGATTGCAAGGCAGTTAGAGAAATTAGGAGTAGATGTAATGGAGGCAGGATTTGCTATTGCTTCGCCTGGAGATTTTGAAGCGGTTAAAGCCGTTGCAGGAGAAGTAAAGAATGCCACGGTAGCGAGTCTATGTAGAGCTGTTCCTAAAGATATTGACAGAGCGTGGGAAGCAGTCAAGGACGCTGTTAGTCCTAGAATTCACACATTTATTGCGACGTCTGATATTCATATGAAGCATAAATTAAAAATGGATGAACAAGCCGTATTAGAGCAAGCAGTGGAAATGGTCAAGTATTCTAAAAAATATTGTAGCGATGTAGAGTTTTCAGCAGAAGATGCAGG
>SKGK01000177.1 GCA_007117465.1 Clostridia bacterium
GCGGAAAGGGTTAGAGCCTATTAACGCAGCGAAGGAGAAGCAGCATCTACTGTTTGAGCGTTAGCGAGTTTGATGCAGCCCGTAGCAAGTTTATAGGCTCTTAGCCTTGTAGAAAAGTGATATGTGATAAAAGATCTAAGGCACTATAGATCATTTCTGGTTTTTTAGTTGCAACATCAAAATAACAAAAGCTATTAAACACAAACTCAGATAATTTCTCACTAAACAGTGTTATATCTCCAATTAAAATTAAATGTAGCATTATGTCTTGTGATACCTGCCTCTGAGTAAGTATTTTAACAAGTATAACTCTTACAAAAAAATATATAATAAACAAGGCAAGCCTCTGTGGCTTACCTTGTTTGTCGCATTTCTATTATTACTTATTATTTTCAACGACTTTAAGTGCTTTCTCTACAACATTGTCTACTGTAAATCCGAACTTCTCAAATAATTTTGGTCCAGGACCAGAAGCACCAAAGTCTTCCATCCCAATCATATCGCCATCTAAACCAATATATTTGTGCCATCCAAATGGAGATGCAGCTTCAACGGCTACTCTTGCTCTAACTTGTTTTGGCAATATCTGCTCTTTATATTCTTCTGATTGCTGTTCAAATAATTCCCAAGAAGGCATACTTACAACACGCGTTGCTATTCCTTTTTCTTCTAGCTTTTGTGCCGCATTATAAATGAGCTCTACTTCTGAACCTGTTGCCATCAAGATAATATCTGGCTGCTCTTTATCACTGTCTTTTAGGATATATGCACCTTTAAGTGCATCTTTTCCTGTCTCTTCAAGAAGCGGAAGGTTCTGACGCGTTAGTACCAGTGCAGTTGGTCTGTCTTTGCTAGTAACTGCATAGTACCATGCTGCTGCAACTTCTTTGGAATCTGCAGGTCTAAACACGGTAAACCCTGGTATGCTTCTAGCTGCTGCTAACTGTTCAATTGGCTCATGCGTAGGTCCATCTTCTCCTACCCCTATACTATCATGGGTAAGTATATAGATTGCTGGTATTTTCATAAGCGCTGACAACCTCATTGTACCTTTCATATAGTCACTAAATACAAAGAACGTAGCACAATAAGGCTTTAACCCACCATGCAGTGCCATGCCATTTACAGCTGCTGCCATCGCAAATTCTCTTACACCAAAATGCAAGTTAGATCCGCTATGATCTTCCGTTGTAAAATCTCCTCTATCTTTCATATCTGATTTGTTAGAAGGTGCTAAATCCGCTGAACCGCCAATTAAGTTTGGTACTATTTTTGCTAAGCGATTAAGCACTTCTCCAGATGAAGATCTTGTCGCATTTGGCTTATCGGCAAACTTCCAAAAATCTTCATCCTTTAAAAGATCCTCTTTTACTTCTCCGCTATACCAAAGTTCCCATTCTTTTGCGAGCTCAGGGTTTTCTTTTTGGTAGCTTTCAAAGAGAGTTTCCCATGCTTGCATTGCTTTTATATTCTTCTGTTTAATTTCTTCCATATGCGTATATACTTCATCTGGTACAAAGAAAGGTTTATCAGTTGGCCAATTCAAAAATTCTTTGGTGCATTTTAAATTATCTTCCCCTAAAGGCTCTCCATGTGCAGATTCTTTTCCTTGCTTCGCAGGGCAGCCATAACCAATTTCTGTTTTCACTACAATCAGTGATGGTTTTCCTGTCTCTGCTTTAGCCTTTTCAATGGCTTTGCTAATTGATTCTACATCATTACCATCTGCTATTTCTAGTACTTGCCAGTCATACGCTTCAAAACGCTTGTTTACATCTTCTCTAAAAGCAATATCGGTATTACCCTCAATGGAAATTTCATTGTCATCATAAAACACAATGAGTTTTCCTAATTTAAGCGTTCCAGCAAGAGATGCAGCTTCTGAAGTAATTCCTTCCATCATACAACCATCACCTGAAAGTACATATGTATAATGGTCTACTATTTCATAGCCTGGCTTATTGAATTTTTGTGCTAAGTACGATTCTGCCATCGCCATACCAACCCCATTAGCAAAACCTTGTCCTAATGGACCTGTTGTCGTTTCAACACCCACGGTATGTCCATACTCTGGATGTCCTGGCGTCTTACTATCTAGCTGTCTAAAATTCTTTAAATCATCAATGGTAAGTCCATATCCGAATAAGTGTAGCAAAGAGTATACCAGCATAGAGCCATGGCCTGCTGATAAAATAAAGCGATCTCTATCTTTCCACTGGGCATCTTGCGGGTTGTGTTTCATATGTTTTGCCCAAAGAGTGTATGCCATTGACGCAGAACCCATAGGAAGTCCAGGGTGACCTGAGTTCGCAGCTTGTACTCCTTCTGCTGATAAAACGCGTATTGCATTAATACTTAAATTTTCTACCTGATTCATTGTTGTGTAATCCCTCCATTTTTTAAATTTCTGTAATCATAGGCGTTAACTTAATCCATTATTAAGCATCCTAATAATTGGCTTAACTTAACGCTTATGATTTCTATAGTGTATTTTATCATATGAAATCAAAAAATGCTAGTGAAAAATTATTTCGCCTTATATTCAGCTTATATATAACAAATAAATGTTACTATTAATAATATCCTTTTGAAAATAAAAAGGCGTAATGTCCAAAACCCCTAAAAACTTCTTATTACAACTAACTTGTTTAAATGCTTTATAATATGCCTGTTTATTTGTATTAATAAATTTTATACACCCACACTTGTATTTTTAATTTACAAACTCATTTAATTATAGTATTATACTAGTACACAATATCTTTTATTTGGGGGAATCAAATTGAAAATTAAAATTATTCTTAATCCCGCTGCTGGAAAAGGACAAGCTTTAAAAATGTTGCCTGAAATCACACAAGCCTTTGAAGATTCAGACCATACTTTTTCACTCACACAAACAACCGCTCCTAAATCAGCCATCCATATTGCAAAAGAAGCTGTCCTAGAAGGGTTTGATGCCGTTATAGCCGTGGGAGGAGACGGTACTGTGCTTGAGATTATTAATGGTATCGCAGGCAGTAATATAACCCTTGGAATTATCCCCACAGGAAGTGGCAATGACCTTGCTAGAACCCTTAACATTCCCTCTAACCCCAAAAAAGCAATTGATATCATTATAAATGCTTACCATATAGAAAAAATGGATATCGGCAAAGTCAATGACAAATACTTTGGGAATGTAGCAGGCATTGGGTTTGATACCGAGGTATTAAAGACATTAGTCCAAATGAAAAAAATCTTCTCTGGTACATGGGCCTATATTTTTAGCGTGCTTAAAACACTCATCTATTATAAGCATAAAAAAGTTGTGTTGATACTTGATGGAAAAACCATAGAAAAAGAAATTTTACTCCTCGCCATTGCAAACGGCAAGTATTATGGTGGCGGTATGATGGTTGCACCTACCGCTGATGTCACGGATGTTTTTTTTGATGTATGTATCATTAATAAAATACCAAAGTGGAAAATCCTAAGACTCTTTCCCACTATTTTTAAAGGAACCCATATTAACTTCCCCCAAGTAGAATATTTTAAAGCAAAAGAAGTTACTATTGTAAGTGAGAAAGAAATGGTCAATTGTGATGGTGAGCTCATTGCAACTACACCTATTACTTTTAGCGTAGCAGCTGAGCCTATAAACGTTATTGTACCCTTTTTAATAAAACAACACAACAATGAAAGTTCATCACCACAGTATGCCATTACGCATTAATTTGCTTCGTTGTACGACATCTGTTTTTCTTGCATAATGTCGCTGCGCAACCTGATATTAAAAAGCGCCTGTTAGTACACTTCTATTATTACTTTTTATCCATACATAATCCACTATTATTTTTACTTTTTTTGATAGCAAAAAGGGCTGCACACCTTAAGTATTTCAGCTCTTTTTCATTTTACCTGTTATCACTATTTTATTATATTTCGTATCCTTTACACCTTGCACAGTTATGGATTTATACTATAATTAGGCGCCTCTTTTGTAATATAAATATCATGCGGGTGACTTTCTTTAAGTGATGCACCTGTAATCTTTATAAACTGTCCGTTCTCTTTTAGCGCCTTAATACTAGGTGTTCCACAATAGCCCATTCCTGCTTTAAGTCCACCAAGAAGTTGATAAATGGTATCTGCAACTGCACCTTTATACGGCACTCTACCTTCTACACCTTCTGGTACTAATTTTTTTGCTTCTTCTTGAAAATATCGATCTTTACTGCCATGTTGCATCGCACCCATAGAACCCATACCTCTATATACTTTAAATCGTCTGCCTTGATAAATCTCTGACTCTCCTGGACTCTCTTCACAACCAGCGAACAAACTACCAATCATAATGACGTCAGCTCCCGATGCAATGGCTTTAGGTAAGTCTCCGGAGTACTTAATCCCACCATCAGCAATGACTGAAACACCATACTCTTTGGCCACTTGCGCAACATCATAAATGGCTGTAATCTGCGGCACTCCAATGCCTGCTACTACACGCGTTGTACAAATAGAACCTGGGCCAATGCCTACTTTTATCGCATCTACACCTGCTTTAATCAAGTCTTTTGCTGCCTCAGCAGTCGCAATATTACCTGCAATAAGCGCAACTTCTGGATAGCTATTCTTTACTTTTTTAACACCTTCAAGAATATTCTTATGATGTCCATGTGCAGAATCAAGAACTATAACATCTACTTTTGCTTTTACCAAGGCTTGCACTCGCTCCATCATATCAGGTGACACGCCTATTGCCGCACCTGCTAAAAGTCTGCCATTATGATCTTTTGCAGAATTTGGATATTGCACTGCTTTTTCAATATCTTTAATGGTAATAAGACCTTTTAAATTATTTTCACTATCTACGATCGGTAACTTTTCAATCTTATAATGCCTCAGTATCTCTTGCGCCTGTGCTAATGTGGTTCCCTCTGGTGCGGTAATCAGATTCTCTTGGGTCATAGCTTCTCTGATGCGCTTGTTAAAATTGGTCTCAAAACGCAAATCACGATTGGTTAAAATGCCCACCAACTTGCCTTCTTGTGTAATTGGCACGCCCGATATCTTATACCTTCCCATAAGCTGATCTGCATCCTCGAGTGTATGTTCTGGCGATAAGAAAAATGGATCTACGATTACGCCATGCTCTGATCTTTTAACCTTGTCCACTTCCTCGGCTTGATGCGCAATAGACATATTCTTATGGATAATGCCCACTCCACCTTCACGCGCAATGGCAATTGCCATCTTAGACTCAGTAACCGTATCCATTGCTGCACTCATTAGTGGAATATTTAACTTTATATTTTTAGTAAGATTTGTAGAAAGCACAACTTCCCTAGGAAGCACCTCTGATTTTTGAGGAATAAGCAAAACATCATCAAACGTTAATCCTTCTTTTACAAACTTATCATTAAAAATAACACTCACTCCTTTATCTTTTAATTGTTTCACACTCATTATTTAATATCCACTGTGAAATATTAAGTATAAGTATACCAAAGCTACTTACTAACGTCAATATGAACTTCATTGGATTTTTAAATATTAAGGCACAATTAAGAAAATACCAAGCCAATTGTGACTGCTAATTTTTTTTCCTTAAAGCTGTTATAACAAACACATATGAGGGTATATATAATAGAAATAAAAAACTTACTTGAAAGGGGTAATTACCACTATGGATAAACTTAAAAACATTTTAAAATTTGCCATGACACTTGAGAAGCAAGGGGAAAACTTTTATAACTTCTATGCTGATCTTGTAAAGAAAGAGGAAAACCAGAAACTGTTGCAAAATTTAGCTGAAATTGAACGATCACATTATTTAATCTTAAAAAAGAAATACGACGAGCTATATTTTGCAAAAGAGCTTCATGATATTGCCTGGGTTATAGACACTAAAAAAATTATTCATCCTACCATTTTTAGTAACGCTGCCGACCACTTAGTACCTTCAAATGATGAGGATGCATTTTCAGATTTAGCTATTATGCGTATTGCCTATACTATCGAAGATGATTTTTCAAATTTTTATAGAACCGCTGCTGAAAAAATCACTGATAAAGAACCACAGGACTTTCTACTTACGTTAGCAAAATGGGAAGACGGACACAGAGAGCTGTTTCACAAACGTTATACAGAACTTTTAAAAGCATCTTGGGGTAGTTTTGAAGAGATGCTGTTATAATTAGTGTTAAGAAGTGATCTCTCCCCCAATTAAAGACAAATGGTGAAGAAAGCTATAATTAATTCTAGCTTTCTTCACCATTTGTCTTATTACATTTAATTTTTATTTTGCTTACAAAAAATATCATATTCAACAGACACCACTGTCGCCGAGACATTTTGCCCTGCGTGCGCAATTTCATAATAATCTTGACACAAAATAATACTATTTTTACCAAGCGTTAACTTTAAATCATGATTCGTACTGGCCTTAATAATTTCTGTCATTCTACATCTATTACATCTAAGTTCTACTTGATCACTATACATTTCTAAATCAATATCATGACTACCACACTGACAGAGCAAATTATCTTTTTCAGCAATATCATGGATTTTATCAATCGTACTTAGCATTACGGTATTATTTACGAAATAATCATCATATCCAATATTATTCATTAGTAAGTCCATTTCTAGTTCATACACATCTACAAGCTTTCTTACATCATCATCATTTCCTATAAAACATAATTCCATACCTGTTCCTGGGCAGTGAAATGTAATTGGCTTTTTAGTCCAAAAAGCTTTAAAAGGAAGTGTATATAAATGCACCTTATTACATGCAATACATGGCATTGTAACCGTACACTTTTGCTGTGCTTTAGGTATGATTTTTACAAATCCTTTTTTGCAACTGCATTTAATGGTATAACTTCTTCTCCCTGAAAAATCAAATACTGATACACTATTAAATTCTATTGACCCACAAACTGGACACTTATATGCAACTGTATTGACCCTATCAATAACCATCAAGCGCCACCTCTTTTAATATAATTAGTACTTAAAAAAATTCAAGTACTAGCCTGTCTTAGAAGTTGGAGACTATACTAATAAAAAGTGCACCTTACGCCTTTTCTCTTTTAGTCTTTGCCCTTCTACCTGACCAACTTGTTACTTCCCATATGTAATATATTCTGCATCAAATTGAAAATTCCTGCTTGTACACATCAAAATATCATTTCCTTTTTTTGTATTTTATTCTTTTATCTTATGTTCTCTCGCATAATAAAATAAGTATTGCTGCGCAAATCCTGCTAAATCTCCATAATGCGTATCTGAAAAATGTTTGATTTGATTTAAACTGCTCTCTTTTCCTAGGTACCACTTTTCAACTACTCTTTTTATCCACACATCCGCAGGGAATACATCATGTTTTTGTAGTGCAAATAACAAAATACAATCCGCTACTTTAGGGCCTATCCCCTTTATTTTCATCAGCTGCGCTCTTGCTTCCTGTGTAGAGAGTGAAGGCAAGACACTTATATCCACATCATTTTGACACACTGCTTTTGCAGCATCTAAAATATATTTACACCGATACCCACTTTTACAAAACGATAAATCTTCTACCGTCTTACCGTATAAATCTTTTGCTTTAGGAAAACTATAATACACTTTTCCATTATATATTAGCTTATTACCATATTCTTTCGCAATGTCTCCTATAATTTTTTTAATCCTTGGAATAATATTGTTTGAGGAAATAATAAAAGAAATGATACATTCCCACAAATCTTGCTGTAAGATTCGGATGCCCCAACCAAATGCAACTGCATTTGCTAATGTAGGGTCACTGCTTAGCGCATTTTTGATAGCATCATAATCTCTTTCTATATCAAAGTATCTTAGCCAAGTCTCTTGCCATTGTTGCACTGTAATATTGTGAATTTCAAATGTTTTAGGCTCCACTTGACGGATGTTAATGACTTTTTCCCCCACCACTCCCGTATAACTACCATCTTGCTCTCTTTCCCACCTAAAACATTGTCCGCATTCAAAGGTATGTACCAAATTAAAATGCTTGATTCCTTCTATAATAATGCCGTTTTTTTCTGCGATTATATTCATTTTACAAATCCCTCTCAATCGGTTATAATTAATTTAATAATCTATATACGTGTATATATATTTTTACCCATAAGAAAGGCGGAATATCAATGAAAGAAAAAATTTATACCATTCCTGTAACAGATGCATTTAATACAGATTGTGAATGTCCCTTGTGTGCTTTAGAGCAGAAGTTAGAAGACGAAGCGGTAGAATATACGTTAGGTCCATCTATGATGGAACCAGATAGCCGCGTTCAATCAAACGAAAAAGGGTTTTGCAAATATCATTTCAATCTATTGTATAGCAAGCAACAAAATCGTTTAAGCCTAGCACTTGTAATTGATACACATATGCAACAACACAATGCAGACTTTAGCAAATATTTTCATGCTAAAAAAACACTCGTTGAAAAAGATGCCACCGTTAACGCAGCGAAAGCTGCACTTAGTAAGTTTTCTTCTCGCACATCGCAGACTGCTTGTTTGATAGATCAGTTTATTGCTCATCTTGAAAAACTTGAAAACACCTGTGTTATTTGCGAGAAGGTAAAAAATACGATGGTGCGTTATTTAGAAGTTATTTTTTATCTTTGGAAAAAAGAGTCCGATTTTAGAGACACTTTTAAAAACACAAAAGGATTTTGCCTTTCGCATACCAAGGACTTGCTGATTGCAGGCAAGAAACATTTATCTGACCCCCAATTAGCTGACTTTTTATTAGTACTCCTACCCATGGAAATCGAAAATGCTACGCGTGTACAAGAAGACGTGAATTGGTTTACCAAAAAGTTTGATTACAGATATCAAGATGCTCCATGGAAAAACTCCAAAGATGCCGTTCCACGAAGCATTGAAAAAATTGTAGGATTTGCTCGCCTAACAAAGTAATGTTTTATGTAACCGTCAATGTTTTGACGGTTACATTGATATACAGTACATTTAATGCGGTATATTGCTGCAGTGCCTCTTTTACACTTTTTTGTATTTTTTTTACCTCAGGCACAATTGTATACCCATACTTTAATGTAATAACCATGTTTACAATAAGTCCTGTCACTTTGCTTTGTGTCCATAAACGATTAATACGTGTAACCGTATCCACTTTTAAAGCCTCATGCTGACAGATAGTGTGAATGACATTGTCTGATATGGTATATTCACCCATATAACTAAAAGTAGGCCGCACCACAGATTTATCCAAAATAAATAAATCTTCATCTTGATGTTTAGGCCTAAATATTTTTAATGGATCTAATAAGTATCCCGAAAAGTCTTTTTTAATCTCAAAAGTTGGCACTGGTATTACATGTTTTCCTTCTTGCATACGCATATTTTTTGCAGTTTTTATTTCTTCTTGTGTTGCTACTGTTTCAATATTTATAACCTCTTGTAGATGTGGCAAATCTAATGCTTTAATAATTGCTTCTATCATATTTAATGAAGTTCCTAGTATTAAAATGTCGCTAGGATTTTCACTTTTTATCTTCTGTTTTACTTGCCAGGCATGTGCTGGTTCAATAAACAAAGCTCGCCTTACTGACGCTAACTTTGTAGATTCTCTTTTTGCAGAACTACCTGAAAGGACTCTATTTCCTTTGATGAGTAATCCATCATCAATAATATAGTCTATATCATTTTCTCTAGCTACCCACATCGCACGATAGCTTTTGCCCGTACCACTACTTCCTACAAACGCAACAACCCTCAAAGCAGCAAACTCCTTCCATAATAGTTATAATACTTTTAAGTACGTTATACTATTTTTGATTAATTTTATAAGAAAGTGTCATTAAGCTATCGCTTAAATGTACATTCTCTACCTCAACTTCTCCTATCATTCGAAGATCTACATAAGAAAAATTCCACAATCCTTTGATGCCAAGTTCCACAAGCTTTTGTGCGACAACCGTTACCCCTTCTTTGGGTACAGCTAAAATGCCAATGTGTGGTCGATATTTTTTCATAAATGCGGGCAGCTCATCCATATGCTTTATCTCAAAACCTCTCATTTTTTGTCCTATAAGCTCTTGTTTAACATCAAACATACCAATTAATCTAAACCCTCTTTTTTCAAAATTGTTGTGCTTCGCAAGTGCCATCCCCAAATTGCCTGCGCCAATAATAATGGTTGTATATGCTTTGTCTACACCTAGTATATTACCTATCTCTTTATATAGTGATGCCACATTATATCCATATCCTTGTTGCCCAAAACCACCAAAACAATTCAAATCTTGACGAATTTGTGAAGCAGTAACACCCATGCGCTGGCTTAATGTTTTGGAAGAAATGCGTGTAATATCGTTTTTCAACAAATCACTTAAATATCTATAATATCTTGGAAGCCTTTTTACAACTGCCATTGATACCTTTCTTTCTTGTTTTTCCATATTTCATCTCTCCCATCACTTGATCTTCAAACACATCTTTTTAAAATTATATACCATTGTTAAAAGCTTGTCAATCCGTAAGTTGCTTCAAAAGATTATCACTTGCATTTTTTACATGTTGTATCATTAGTGTTTCTGCATTAACACTATCACGACCAATAATTGCTTGCAAAATAGCCTTGTGTTCTTCTAGTGCTTCCTTGGCCCTTCCTGGGGTAGCAAATGATACAGCACGTGCTTTTTGAACATAATGATGAAAGGTCTTTAGCATATGTTTTAGCGGACGACTTTTACATCCTTCATAAATGAGTTCATGAAAGGTGGAATCAGATTTACGTAGATTTTCCATATTGTTTTTATACGTATAAAATTCTGATAATTCAACGGATTCTTTAAGCTCTTCAATTTCCTCTTCTGTCATTTTTTCTGTTGCCCACTTTACTGCAAGCCCTTCAATCTGTGTTCGAATGACATAGATATCTTGTATGTCCTGCCAGGTAATACCCAGCACAATTGCACCTTTATTAGGAACAAATTTAACTAATCCTTCAAGCTCTAATTGCCTAATTGCTTCACGTATGGGCGTACGACTAACACCTAATTGCTCGGAAAGCTTGATTTCTGTCAAACTATCTCCGGGGCTGTAAAGACCCTCTAAGATTTCATTTTCAAGTATCTTAAACACTTTGCTGCGCAAGGATGATTTATCATGTTCTTGTTCTAATATTATTTTACGCATATTATTCACCTGCTATACAGTAGGGAGTAGGCATGCTATCCCACTCCCTTAAACTGTCTTATCCTAACTTTTTAATCGTTTCCATAATATAATCTGCAAACGCTGCTCCTGTTGCACCCGTATCTCTTCCTGTAATGACTAATTTTTTCTCTATGTTACTGCAGATATCCATTGCTTTTTCTAACTTTTGCGCTTTATCTGGATGTCCTATATGTGCTAAAAGCATAATCCCTGCTCGAATAATGCTAGAAGGATCTGCATATTTGTCTCTTCCTTCGTCTACCATTCTAGGTGCTGAACCATGAATGGCCTCAAACATCGCATATCGTTTTCCGATATTTGCGCTTCCTGCTGTCCCTACCCCACCTTGAAACTCTGCCGCTTCGTCTGTTAGGATATCACCATATAAGTTCGGTAGTACAAATACCTGAAATTGCGTTCTACGTTTTTCATCGATGAGCTTTGCTGTCATAATATCAATATACCAATCATCTACTTCTAATCCTGGATATTCTTTGGCAATCTCATAACACTTGTTTAAAAATTTTCCATCTGTTGTTTTTACTACATTCGCTTTTGTAACAACCGTTACTTTCTTCTTGCCATTTTTAACCGCATATTCAAACGCAGTACGTGCAATTCTGTCTGTTCCTTCCGTTGTCGTCACCGTAAAGTCAATTCCGATATCTTCATTTACATGCACGCCATCACTACCTAATGCATATGCACCTTCTGTATTTTCTCTGAAGAATGTCCAATCAATATTTTGTCCTGGCACTCTTACCGGACGAACATTTGCAAAAAGATCTAGCTCTTTTCGCATTGCAACATTCGCACTTTCAATGTTTGGCCATGGATCACCTGCTCTTGGTGTAGTGGTTGGACCTTTTAGTATTACATGGCACTCTTTTAGTTCTGCTAACACATCATCGGGAATCGCTTTCATCACTTCTGCTCTATTTTCAATGGTAAGTCCATCAATTACTTTAAACGCTACTTTTCCACTTTTCACTTCATCTTGTAATAAAAATTCTAAAATACGATGTGATTCATTGGTAATTGCAGGACCAATACCATCTCCCCCTACGATGCCAATAACTAACTTATCTAACGCATCATAATCTACAAATTCTTTTTGCTCTTTCATCGTTTCTACACGCTCTACCTGTTTTTCTAACACCTTCGCAAAATGCTCCGCTGCCTTTTGAATGTCTTGACGCATAAACTCATCTCCCTTATCTTTTAATGTTTTTGTTTTTATGCTTTTCCTGTCCACTTGACCAACCGACCAACTGTACAGCTAGTTCGCATTTTTTATCATATTAATTTTTCCACCTGCAAGTATCATATCCAACTCTTTTGGTGATATTTCTATCTCCATCTGATAGGATGTATTTTGTGTTGCATTTTTTACTGCGATATCATTTCCACTTTTTACTTGTTTTACTGCATCTTCAATGGTTAATACATCAAATTCACCTATTGCATCATAGTCTGCAGGATTTTTAAATACTAATGGCAAAATGCCTGAATTAATTAAATTTGCCTTGTGTATTCTAGCAAAACTCTTTGCCAAAACAGCTTTTATACCTAGATATAATGGCGCTAATGCAGCATGTTCTCTACTAGAACCTTGCCCATAGTTTGTACCCCCTACAATAAACCCCCCATTGTTTTCCTTTGCTCTTTTTGCAAAGTCAGGGTTACATGGTGCTAAACAAAACTCTGCAAGGTATGGAATGTTAGATCTAAATGGCAATAACTTTGCATTTGAAGGCATGATATGATCTGTGGTAATATTATCTTCCACTTTTATAAGCACTTTGCCTTCTACCATATCTGCTAATGCTTTGTTAAGTGGGAATGGTTTTATATTTGGTCCTCTTATCACTTCTACATCCTGTCCTTCTGGTTCTGGTGCTAATACCATATTATCATTAACTACAAATTCATCTGGTAGCGCGATTTGCGGAGCCTCACCAAACGCTCTCGGATCTGCTAAAACCCCTTCAATTGCACTTACTGCGGCGACTTCTGGGCTTACCAAATACACCTTTGCTGAGACAGTACCACTACGACCTTCAAAATTACGGTTAAATGTTCTAAGAGATACCGCGTCGGTAGAAGGTGCTTGACCCATCCCTATACAAGGTCCACATGCAGATTCCAAAATTCTTGCACCTGCCGCTATCATATCGGCTAGTGCACCATTTTGTGCAATCATATCAAATACTTGTTTTGACCCCGGCGCTATTACCAAGCTTACATTAGAATGTACTGTTTTCCCTTTTAATATTTTAGCAACTTTCATCATATCCAAATACGATGCATTCGTACAGCTACCAATCGCAACTTGGTCTACTTTAATTGGTCCAATATTTGTAATCGTATCTACATTATCTGGACTATGCGGCTGTGCGGCAAGCGGCTCTAAGGTCTCTAAATCCAAAATAATATGCTCATCATAAATTGCATCTGCATCTGGCGCAAGTGCTACCCACGCATTTTCTCGCCCTTGTGCTTTCATAAATGCATGTGTTATCTCATCACTCGGGAATATCGACGTAGTCGCACCTAGTTCTGCACCCATATTAGTAATGGTTGCTCTCTCTGGTACAGTAAGCGTCTTAACCCCTTCACCTGCATACTCTATCACTTTACCTACGCCGCCTTTTACTGACATCACTCTTAATACCTCTAAAATAATATCTTTTGCTGAAACCCACGGCTTTAATTGTCCCTTTAATTCTACTTTACATACTTTTGGCATTGTTAGGTAATATGCGCCCCCACCCATTGCAACTGCTACATCTAGTCCACCTGCACCAATGGCTAGCATACCAAGACCTCCACCTGTTGGTGTGTGGCTATCAGAACCAAGCAATGTCATTCCTGGTACACCAAATCGCTCTAACTGTACCTGATGACAGATTCCATTCCCTGGTCTTGAAAAATAAACTCCGTGTTTTGATGCAACCGTCTGTATATATTTATGGTCATCTGCATTTTCAAATCCCGCTTGCAACGTGTTATGATCAATGTATGCCACCGATTTTTTTGTTTTTACACGTGGCACACCCATTGCTTCAAACTGCAAATACGCCATCGTCCCTGTAGAGTCTTGTGTAAGTGTTTGGTCAATCTTAATAGCAATTTCTCTACCCGCTATCATTTCACCTTCTACTAAATGCGCTTTAATAATTTTTTGCGCTAAATTCAACCCCATATACTCATCTCCTTTTTCAATAGATTTACTACTAAATGCCATGTATGATTGTATACAATTATACATCCCCTGTCAATAGGCTATTTATATTTTTTTTATTTATCTTCTACAAAATTTCCTATATTAATAGCAGGATTTTTTGTGCTTATAGCGAATATATATATTATATAAAAAACATGCTTCTCACTAATATTTATATTTTACTGGAGGTTAAATCTATGAAAAAAACGTCATTTAGAAAGTTATCTGCCAAATTTAATATTCAAAATTTCATTATTATCTTAGCCATTGGTGTACCTATTGTATTTGGTTTATTATTTAAAAGTCTACAAGTCTTTGTAGCTGCCTTAATTTCAAACATCATTATGTTTGCCATTTTTTTCTATAAGGGAAAAAAAGATGTGGATAATATGGTTAAAAGATTCTCAGCAGACATTAACCCCATTAAACAAGGAGATTACTCAAAGCTTATCTCCTCTAAAGAATACGGCTCTTCTATCGGCCAAATTGCAGGTGTTGTTAATGCCGTACTCCACGACATCAGAGAATTAATAGAAAGTTTTTTTGCCCTTGTAACATCTATTAACAATGCTTCTTATCAGATGGATAGTGCTGCTAAAACTGCTTCTACTTCCATTGATCAAATTAGTACTACTATTGACGAAATTGCCAAAGGTGCTTCAGAACAGGCCTCTCAAGCACAACAAGGCGTAACCGTCGTGGACAAGCTCTCTGGTCAGATTAATATTGTTGCCCAAAGTTATCAAAGTGTTACCTCTGAGACTGATACCATTCAAAAATTGAATAACGTTGGGGTAGAATCGGTCAAAATTCTAAGAGAAAAATCAGCAGAAAATAATAAAACAACGCATCAAATTTTTGATGTCATTGAAAATTTGAGTAGCAAATCTAAAGATATTGGTATTTTTGTAGAATCTATAGAAGATATTGCTGAACAAACCAATTTATTAGCACTAAATGCAGCGATAGAAGCTGCTAGAGCAGGCGAAGCAGGTAAAGGCTTTGCAGTAGTTGCAGAAGAAGTTCGAAAATTAGCAGACCAAAGCACCAAATCTACCGAAGAGATTAATAATCTAGTAGAATCGATACAAGAAGAGACCTCCTTAGCAGTACAGGCGGTAGAAGCAATAAAAAAATCTGCTAATGAACAAAATGAAGCTGTGGATAAAACGGATAAATCTTTTACTTCTATTGCAACAACACTAACGCATATCATTGAAAAAATTAATGAAGTAAATACTTCTATCCAACAAATGAATACAGATAAGAATGCTGTTATAGAAGCGATTGAGAATATTTCTTCCATCTCCCAGCAAACTGCCGCTTCTAGCGAAGAAGTCGCAGCTACAACAGAGCAACAAGTACATACTGTTGAAAGTATGAAATCATCCGCAGACAATTTATCTGCTCTTGTGAAGCAACTAAGTAATAACCTTAAAAAATATAAAATCAAAGCATAAGAACCAAAACAAGAGCGTTGACGCCTGAAATATGTGTCAACGCTCTTGTTATTCTCAATAAAATTTACTTCGCTGAAAGCACAAAATTTTTGCTATCACTTAAGTTTTAAAATGTACTTATCAACATAATGTCATAGTTTTTTTACACAATATACCCAAGCCATCCACAGTATCCACAGGGTTATCAACAGCTTTAAATCGCTTTTATACGCATGTTCTTATCACTTTTCCACAGTATTCACACATATTCTTTCCACAAATTTTTTGTTGTAGATAATAAGTTACGTTCTTAACATAAAGTGCGTTCTTAATTTCAGAGGGAGTTTTAGTGGCAGTTAGCTCTCGGATAAAGACAAACTGGGCACCGCATTTAAGTCCATCGCATAGGTATACCCCGCTACATACCGATAATATGCCGCTGAAGCAATCATTGCTGCATTATCTGTACAAAGCACCTTGGTAGGATAGTATACCGTTAATTCTTCTGCTGGTGCCTGTGTAGAAAAGACTTCTCTAAGTTCACTATTTGCAGCAACGCCCCCTGCTAAAGCAATTTTTTCAAGTCCTGTCTGCTTAGCCGCTTGTATCGTGTTCTTTACTAATACTTCTACTACTGCCTGTTGAAAACTAGCTGCAATATCTGCCTGATTATATGTCTCACCTTTTTGATCTAGACGATGAATATAATTTAGTACCGATGTTTTGACACCACTAAAACTAAAATCTAAACTGCCATCTTGAAAAGAAACCCTCGGAAAATGGATCGCATCTTTTTGTCCTTGCTTTGCGATTTTATCAATCAAAGGCCCCCCCGGATATCCAAGACCGATTACCCTAGCTACCTTATCAAAAGCTTCTCCTGCTGCATCATCACGTGTTTGGCCTAGCACTTCAAAGTGATGGTATCCTTTTACATGTACAATATGGCTATGCCCCCCAGAAACTACTAGACAAATATATGGGGGCTTTAGCTGCTGATGCGCTAAATAATTCGCTGCAATATGTCCTTCTATATGGTGTACACCAACAAGTGGCTTATCAAGCGCATATGCTAGTGCTTTTGCCGTAGACAATCCAACCAACAAGGCCCCTACCAATCCCGGACCATAGGTAACCCCGATAACATCTATTTCATCCCATGTTATACACGCCTCCTCTAATGCTTGCTCAATGACTACATTGATGTTTTCAACATGCTTACGAGAGGCAATCTCAGGCACTACCCCACCATATCTTTGATGCAATTGTATCTGTGATGAAATGACATTCGATACGATGTCTCTACCATTTTTAACTACTGCTACCGCTGTCTCATCACAAGAAGTTTCAATCCCTAAGACGATACATTCTTTTTCATCCATACCATCACCTGTTTTTCTTTTAATTTTTCTTGTAATTATCTTTATCTCATCTAACTAATTACAGATTAAATATTATAAAAGAGTGATATCATTGAAATAGATGGCTAAGAAAACTTGATGCGTTAGATTTTTTATCCTGAGACGAATCTTAGTTTTCTCCAGATATTTCACGGATAGAACGGTTTATAATATTTAATCCGCACTTATTTTTATTTATACACTTTTTGAGAAAAGGATTTTAACTTACTATAAACCTTCTCATTAATTGTCCCTTCTAGGTACTTTCCCTGTTCATCTTTCTGTCCTGCAGCAATACCTGTTAAAATTTCAATTCCTTCATCTACCGTTTTTACAGGATATATATGAAATATCCCCTTTTTAACAGCTTCTAAAATTTCTTGTTTAAGTACTAGATGCTTAATATTTTGGTATGGGATAATGACCCCTTGTTCCCCTGTAAGACCTTTTTGGCTACACACTTCAAAAAAGCCTTCTATTTTTTGATTGACGCCCCCTATCGGCTGTATTTCACCTCTTTGGTTAACGGAGCCCGTAACTGCAATCCCTTGATATATAGGTGTTTGCGCAAGGCTTGATAATATCGAATAAAGCTCAGTACTAGAAGCACTGTCACCATCTACGCCATTATATAATTGCTCAAAGCACACACTTGCAGTTAACGCGAGCGGCAATTCTTGTGCATATTTTTGTCCTATATAACCGGCTAATATCATCACCCCTTTGCTATGAGACGTACCACTCATCTCAATTTCCCGTTCAATATTAACAATTCCACTTTTACCAATATATGTTGCCGCAGTAATACGAGATGGCTTCCCAAAAGAATAGTCCCCTAAATCCAGTACTGAAAGACCATTGATTTGTCCTATGACACTTCCTTCGGTATCAATCATAATAGTGCCTTCCTCTAGTAAATGTAGCAACCGCTCATCATACTTTTTAGAACGATATTCTTTTTGCTCAATTGCCTTTTTAATATCTGCTGCCATGACACAGTTCTGGTTGGCTAGCCTTGCCCACGTGGCTGCTTCTGCTAAGATTTCGACAACATCATTAAATCGTGTAGATAATTTTTCCCTATTCTCGACTAACCTTGAACTATAATTTACTAATTTAGCGATTGCCGTTTTGTGAAATGGCAAAACGTCTTCTCTCCTGCAAAATGAAGCTACAAATCCAGCTAATTGATTCACGTTTTCTGTTGTTTTCTCCATTTCTTCATCAAAATCCGCTTTTATTTTAAACAGTTTTTTAAAATCTTCGTCATATTGTAGCAGTAGATGATACAAATACGTACTTCCCACTAACAGCACCTTTACATTTAGTGGAATAGGCTCTGGGCGAAGCGTAGATACAACCGTTAGCCCTAAGTGCTCTTGTAGGTTTTCAACAGTAATTTTCTTGGTGCGCAGTGCTCTTTTAAGCGCTTCCCACACATGCATATTACGCAGTACATCATCTGCTTGCAAAATGAGGTATCCACCATTGGCTTGATGCAAAAGACCTGATTTAATCATCGTATAATCTGTAATGATAGAGCCTTGTTCACTTTCATACTCTGCCTTTCCAACAAGATTATAATACGTTGGATTAAAATCTACAATCACGGGCGCTCCCTTTAAATCGCTATTGTCAATCAATACATTGACTTTGTATTTTTCCTCTGGTCCTTCTGTGTGTCCTGCAAGTGACGCTAATAACATCATCTGAGACTGCTCTTCCGTACCCTGTTCTTCGATAAAGTCATCTAAATTATCTAGAATGTCTTGTTGTACATTGTCTAAATAGGATACAATTTTCTCATGTTTTTCATATTTTTCCTTAATATCATTCATATGAACGCCCACTGCAAGTAGTGCAATCTTATTTTCCCATTCACTTATACTTTCTTCGGTTTGTTTTTCAATCTCTTTCATTTTGCGTACAATATCGAGTGTCTCTATTTGAAGTTTTTCAGATTTTTCACGAATACTCACTTTTTTTTGTTCTTCTAGCTCTGCATATTCTTCCTCTGACAGCGTTTTGCCTTCAATAATAGGGAGAAAATAAATGCCCGCACTTGTCTTTTTAACTTTAAAACCTTGCTTCTCTGCATCTTTTCCAAGCTGTTCTAAAAGTACGCTGCGCTTATTTTGATACGCTGTCACAATACTGGTCTTTTGTTTTTCATAATCTTCACTGTTAAATGCTTTTGGTATTTCACTTCGTATAATTTCCACAAACGCTTCCATGTATTTTTTAAACTCTTTCCCTTGTCCTGCAGGTAACTGTATCGCAATCGGATGCGAAGATTTATCAAAATTATAGACATAACACCAATCATCTGGTACCGGCTTTTTCTTAGCAATCTTTTTTACATATGCTTCTGCATACGTCGTCTTACCAGTACCTGAAGCACCAGACATGTAGATATTATATCCCCTAATGTCCATGTTTAATCCAAGTTCCATTGATGTAACCGCTCTATCTTGCCCGATAATGTCATCATATGGATCTATATCTTCTGTGGTCTCAAATGTAAATTTTTCTGCATCCCATTCATTGATGAGTTGTTCATAGGTTAGTTCTTTATTCTTATTATGCATAATACTCCCCCTTTAATCTATTCTATAGCATAATTAAACCATATTTTGAAATACGCGTACTCTTTCTCTGATGCCTTTCATATGCTATTTACTTTAATATAAGTAGTATATCACATTTTTGATATTATCTAAATCCTATTTTAGAATATTCCATCTTGTTGACTCTTTTGTTTATAAAAGCAGTATTATTAATCCTTTCCAACATTTTATCATAATTTTCTTCGCTTGCATTTTTAAGAATATCTGATTTCTCGTTCTGGGAGAATGTACTTGTGCCTTTTCCTTTTATATCCATTTCTTTATCGCGTCTTCAATCAATGATAATTTAAATGGCTTTGAAATGTAGTCATCCATCCCATAGCTTCTACACTTTTCCTCATCTCCCTTTAATGCATTAGCAGTTAAAGCAATAATAGGAACCGGTTTTTGATCTTTTTTTTCTTCAATGCTTCTTATCTGCTTTGTGGCATCAAATCCATTTAAAACAGGCATCTGACAATCCATAAAAATAATATGATATGAATCATTATCGTACATCTTTACTGCCTCTTCTCCATTTTGAGCAATGTCAAAAGTTACTTTTAGTTTTTTTAAAATAAATTCCATCAATTTTTGGTTTGATTTATTGTCTTCTGCCACTAAAACCTTGATATGACTCTTTATCTTATTTACTGCTGCCTTTTTATCGATTATATGTATACTTTTTTCAACTTTTGCCTTGTTTAATTTTAGCTCAAATGAAAAAGTAGTGGTCTTATTTTTAATACTATTAACTTGTATCTCTCCCCCCATCATACTTACTAAACGCTGTGATATCGCAAGCCCTAATCCTGTCCCACTATATTTTTTAGTTGCCGACTGGTCAATCTGTGAAAAGTTTTTAAATAGCTTATTTTTATCTTGTTTAGAAATTCCTATCCCTGTATCTA
>SKGK01000069.1 GCA_007117465.1 Clostridia bacterium
GTTAAACATCTTCATTAATTTTTCTAAGTCTTTTTCAAGGACCAAAGGCCCTCTATTTGATAATGATGCCTTACCTACAGAACCGTCACCAACAAATTCTCTACTAGGTTTCATTGATTAAGCTCCCCCTATCTATTTTATTTCCACCTGGTAATACTTCCGCAAAATCAAAGCCGATTGAATATATAAATACTGGATTTTTAAATGCACTACCCCTCATGACTACTTGGTGGCGAAGTCCTTTGACTTTTACCATAGCAAACTGGTTGACAAGCTCTGTATATCCCCAAAGTTTTCCCCACGTTCTACCCCAAACAAGCGATTCGTTAACATCTGTTGTCATGCCAATGTCGCTATAATCTGAATAGATATATATATCAAATGGCGATGTATCATTTTCTATTTCATACTGTTTAGCCGATAAAAACAGCCTATTAACAAGCTTGTCGTTATACCCCTGGCTATCATTCCCAAGCGAGTACGGCTTAAATACAACCTCCCAATCTATTGGTATTTCATCGCCTGTATCTACTTCAATATCCGTTAACGCATCTTTGTTATGCTCTAATATGTAGTTTTTAGTAGCGATAAACAACTTATTTTCAGTTACCATAAAATCATTAACCTGTATTCCGCTGTATATTACATGCCCTCTTAAATCCCAATCGTAAACAAATATTTTGTTATTATAAGGATTGTCCTTATCATCTCCGTATGCTAAATAAAACTTATTCCCATAAAAGCAAGCCTTTGCCGTTTCTTTATGTACCATACTTCTAACAAGGTTTTCACCTGTTCCAAGTGCTAGGTTTCTGTAAATATCTTTATCGTATACAATTTGAATATCGTCTGATATTATGCTAGGGTGTATGCTGTAAGGCCCATCATCTGATAAAAAACTAAGTGAATTTGGCGTAAGGGTAACGCTATCATTTGACGTTATACCAACTGGAAGCGGTATGCCTTTCCACGTTGCTGTGGCAACATCAATTCCATTCCATACATGCCAACCACTTTTATATGACACTAGAATAGAGCGCAGTATCTGTTTTATGCCGTTTATTGCGCCGCTACCTGATACAGGGTACATCTTATTCGTACCTGTCTTAAAATACCCAATATCGCCCACTTCTGAAAAGTAAAGCGCCTGTGAATCATGTGGGTCGCCTGCTGCAAAAAACCTAAAGCTAGTAGTATGAAATATAAGGTATTTGCATCTTTTAATCGGCTCTAAATCGTTGGTTTCATCATCATGTGGGTCTACATCATCTATGGTGTCAGTTTCGCCATCCCACTCATAAAACCCATCGCCATCTATAAAATAAAAATTATTCCGATATGTTACATGTGCGATAAAATCTCTATTTAAAGACTTTTTAATAGTCTTTGTGCCATCTGTCTTAGATATTTCGCAAAGGTCAGTGCCGATAACCGCTAAGTATCTTATGGAACCATCTTTTAAAACCCATTCGATAATCTGGTTAACCTGTGCATTATATGAATTTTCGTTTAGTTTAAAGTTACCTGGTCTTGTTTCGATACCGCCACGATTAGAAATGGTGACATTTTCAGCGTGGCGAACTTCTTTATCTTGCATGTTATCTGGCGGTACGGTGTCATTTATACCGCCTGTGAAGTTGTTGTATACGATAAAAGCCATTTGAATCTACCTCCATGTTCTAGCTGGCGTTCTTCTTTTATGCGTTTTTAAAAATGAAAGTGTGTTGTTTGTCTTTTCTGCTTCCATGTAAAACTCTTGTTCTAGCGCCTGTCCTCTTGGGTGATTGGGGTCAAGTTCAAAAAGTTCACGTGATGCGACAAAACATGCGATTGCATAGTGATAACCCTCGTGTATCTTTGGCGTTTCAGTATTTACGCTTACATCGCTTGGCTTTTTACCATAGGTAATTTTATATTCGCCTGGCATATCAAACTGCATACCTTCTACGTCTATAGAGTAGTTTTTATAGATATTGCCGTTAATGTTTGTGGCTTTAAATATCGCTTTAGTATTTTCAGGCGTAGGAATTACATCCGTTTCCTTACTAACTTCTATATAGGTAGAATGTACTTCACATGCGGTTTTAGGATACATTGTAGACAATTTATCAAGCGCTTCATTTATCCATATACGCCCTAAAACGTCTGATATTGGCGCACCTTTGTGTAAAACCGCTCTATTTATGATTCTTTCAACGTTCATTCAACCACCGCCTTTTGATAAGTAAGACTTCTTCCTTCTACTGTCCGTTGCCCAAAGTCGTAAACATCTTTTGTTATCTCACCTAATGTATCTAGTGCCTTATCTTTACGCTCTTTTACTAGGCGCTCTTTATCTTCTTTAATTTTCTTTCTTATCTTCTGGATGTTTTCTATCCTTGTTTCATTGACTAAATCAATAGTCCTTGCATCAAGCTCACTGTAAGGAATTAAAAGGCAGAATGTATCACCTTTGTTTTTAGTGCTGTGCACTTCGTATTTTTCTTTTTCAAGGTCAAACAAAACGAAATAGCCATCATCTATCGCCTTTAGTCTATGTGGTATGTCATATACATTGTTTCTAATTAGCATTTTAGTTTTCGAAATCTTATCCATAAAACCGACACTCCTATTCTAATAAAAAGAAAGGGAGGGAAAGTATAGTCTTTCCTTCCCCATCTTAATTAACCTTCTGTAATTCCTGATAATTTAACCTGTCCGATTGGCTTTCTACAACCTAAATCTGCAAACTTAATAAGTGTAGCTGTCCATCCAGCCTTACGACCAGTTGCGCTAACAGCTTGTTTAAGTACGCTACCATCACGCTGTAACCAATCCCACTCGCCCATTTGATGGAACGTGAAATCATCTTTGTTAAGTAGGTACATTGTCTGCTTTTGGCAGAATCTATCAGATACAAATGGTAAATCTTTAAACGCAAGCACTTTGTAGCCACCTTTAAGTTCCATCGTGTTAACGTTTCTTCTTGTATCTTCAAGGTATGCGTAGTACGCATCTTCAACGCCGCCTGAACACATCAAAAAGTTAATCTTACTGTCTGCAATTTCATCTGCGTATCTTAGCGCCTTATTGATTTTTACATCAGATATTGCGCCTACGCTAGTTTCCATGTGCGGAATAAGCCACTTATTTTCGGCCCTATTAATGCCGTAAAGACTGCCGCTATCTTGGAAGATTGCATCAAGGCCTGTAAGCTCAAAGTCATAAGAACCTTGTACAACGATAATGTCAGTTGCCGCTGTAGTTACTGCTGCGCCTGATATTTTAATCTCTCCATCTGCTCTATCTACCATCAAGATTTCTCTTTGCATTGCTTTTGGCGTTCCGTCACTTTCTAAAATGTCAATGACTAACCCCTCGATTAAATACTGTACGCTGTCTACTCCTAAAGTAGTTACGTCAGTATTTGCCTTAGTGGTAGTTAAAATGCCTTTTCCATTTAAGAAAAGCTGCCGACCAAAGTTAAACTTAGCGCCTTTCATAACGCCTTCCATCTCGGCATTTAAAAGGTTTACAAACGCACCTTTGTCAGATTGAGAAGCCCTAATTGCTTTTTCGGAAATTTCTAAAGAACCAAAAATGTTTTTGGTTTCATACTGCGCTTGCTTATATTTGTTTCTGTTGGCGATAGGTAACGCTCCATACTCGTCACCTGCACCGATACCACCATTAATACCATAACTCATTGCCATTCTAATGTCAGAGCCAAACACCTCGTTAGACGATGTTTTAATCTCGTTGTAAAATGGGTTAGTCTGGGTATTTAGTTGGTCTATTACATGTGGTAAATATAATCTTTTAAAAGCATCTTCCATAATAGGAATAGTTACTGCCATAATAAATTGCCCCCTTTTTTTAGTAAGTCAAAAAGGTTTATGTCCATCCTTGCTGCTTTTTAAACATCTCACCCGCTTCTTCAAATGATGTTGGTCTTCTTTGCGGCGTTCCTATTGATTGCCCGCCCTGCGCATTTGATGAACCAATCATATTTGGAGCGGTATTTGCCTGATTAACCTGCTGCATGTGCTGTCCGACTACCTTTTTAACTAAGTCTTGGTTGTTTAAAATATATTGGTTTACAAAATTCTCATCTTGCATTAATTGGTTGTAATCTACTTGCGGCGGCTTTGAATACCGACCGCTTGCTACGTTGTACGCTTCTTCCAGCGCACGCTGTGGGTTATCGAAAAGTTCTGGATGCACCTCTAAATATTGCATCATCTGTTCTTGATACTGCGAAATATCTGGGTGCTGACTTGCAAACTCTGTAGCTGCATTGTTCCAGCTCTCTTGCTGCGTTTGCTTCTCTACGTGTTCTAGGGCAGGATTTACTTTTTGCTCAAAGGCTGAAAGCTGTTTTTGTAGCTCAGCTTGCACAAGCTTTTGTGCTACCTTAGAGATTCCCTCATAAGGATTCTCAAAAAGCTTTTCGGATAATTCGGCGTTTAAGCTTTCAATTTCTTCTGGAGAGAAAATCTCCTGCGCCTGTTGTTGCGCTTGCTGCTCTGGCATATTATTATTACCTTGAACATTTGGTTGTCTTTGCTGGCCGCTCTCTAATTGCTGCCGCATATTTGCCATTTCCTGCCTAGTTTGATGAAATACCCGCTGCATTTCCTTATAGCTATTTGCAAAATCATCAAGCGACTTAAACTGCGGCAATCCTGCCTGCTGTAAAGATTGGATTGTAGGGTCAACGCCCTGTCCTTGCCCTTCATTTGGCTGTGTTTGCTGCGTATTTACGTCTTGGTTTTGCTGCTGATTAGCGTTAAAACCTTCCCGATTTTGCTGCGTTTGGAAATTACTTTGGTCTTGCTGTTGCTGCTGGCTCATTCCTTCTTGGTTCCCAGTTTGACCGCTTGATTGTCCGCCTTGCCCATTAAAAAAACTAAGTACCCTATCACCAAGGTTTTGTGGCTGCGTGGATTGGCTTGTATCGCCTGCACCTACTAATGTGTCATTAGCAGGAGCGGGAACACTGTCTGCTTGTCCCCCACCGTCAAAGCCTGCGCCATCACCTTCTGCAAATAGCTGGATATTAATTTTAAAAGGCGTTTGCGGGTCTTGCGTGTCTAAATTGTTGGAAATCATTAAGTTTTTACCATTCATTTAATTTTACCTCCGTTTTTTAGCCAGTCCTACATGGCGATTTGTTCCTCGTCTTGTGGGATTGTTGGCTGCATTTTGTAAGCTAAGCTCATTTGGTGCATCTTTATATGTTCATCCAAAACTGTTTTAAGTTCTGGGTTTTGCGCTAAATCTCTTTCAAAGTCGCCTGCTAGAATGTATTTAATATGCTGATTGATGTGTATTTCGTCATCATCATATTCATTTACAATCGGCATTTCGCCATGTTCTAGCATCATGTTTTCTCTAAGCGACCTGTTTATATGAATTTGAGATACATCATCTGCTTGTTCCCAATTACCAAGTTCTAGCATCTCAAAGACTTTTGCTCTTGCTTCTTTATCAAGCTGCCCTGTTTCTGGATTATTAAATAGTCCTCTGTCAAGTAGGTCAAATACCATCTGCTTACGCTGCGCTGCGGATTGTGCTAGTTCGTTTTCGGTTTCTAAGATAACATCATCTGACGTAATGTCGGACGACTGAAAGTATAACACCGATACATCGTTATTTTTTCCTGTAAATCTTGCAAGCCGCTCTCCTACTGTAAACTGCTTATAAAGACGTAGCCAGTGCTTGGCTGTCCTTATTATGGCATTTCTAACATGTTCTGCGGTAAGTGATATTCTAGTATTGTCTTGCTCGGTTAAAATGTCAAGTGCAATACCTGAACCCACACCTGTTGGTGCTGATGAATTACGGCTAATCTCTGATACACCTGAAATCATGATAAATTCATTTATCAGTTTATCTTCTTCCCTCGAAAACTCGGCGGGTAGCGGCGCATTTTGCATGAATTTTGGCGGGGTTGAACTTCTTTTGTATACGATGTGGTCACCTGGCGCTAGTCCATCTGCTTCAATGTCTTCTATGTTTTCAATCGAACCTTCCTCGTACGCAAGGTTTTGAATCGCTACCCTGTTTAAATATTCTCTAATTCTATTTTTAAGTGCATTGTATGAGCGTTGCACTGGTATTAGCCTTGTTATAACCGATTCGCCAAAGAAAAGTCCTGGTATGTCTATGCATACTTGCCTTGAAAATGGCAAACATCTTTTGCCGTCCTCCCCATTCGCA
>SKGK01000001.1 GCA_007117465.1 Clostridia bacterium
GTAATATTGGAACGTTTGTCGTGTTGATAAATAATACCCATAGGTGATCCTCCTTAATTATATCGTTATGTGTTTATTATAACACATAACGATATAAAATGCAAGAGAAAAGCATAAAAAACTTCTTATACTATTGTGATTATTTTGCATATATAGTATAATAAAAATGAATATACTATTTATTAGAGTGAGGCAGGAGGGGCATATGACCAACTACAAAAAATTTTTATATTGGGAAGACATCGCCCAGTATGACTTAGAAACAGCCGAGTCGCTATTTGATGTACATAGATATCTATATGTTGTCTTTATGTGCCAACAAACAATTGAAAAATTAGTAAAGGGTTTATATGTTCTTTACAATGGAAGTGAACCTGCTAAAACACACAATATTAATTTTATTTTTTCAACGATTCGTTGGGGTAATACTTCAAAACACTTTACCACAAAAGTACGAGATTATAAACGTTTTTTCGTGGTATTACGGTCATATTATATTGCCCAGCGTTATCCGTTATATGATGAGAAATTATCAACAAGTCTTACTAGACAAGAAGCATTTGAAGTATTAGAGAAAACAAAGGAGGTATATTCATGGCTCATGTCCCTCAAGAAATAATGCAGGTATTAAAAAATTATCTTAAAAATTTAAGTACTGAAATAAGTATTGACAAAGTTATCTTGTTTGGTTCATATGCTAGAGGAACTACGCATAAAGATAGTGATATTAACTTAGCTATTATATCTAATGACTTTAAAGGCAAAAGAAGAGTAGATAATATTAACTATTTATTACTAAAAGCTATCGATTATGATGTAGACTTAGAACCTTTTCCTTTTACACCTGACGAGTTCATTTTTCAAGAAGGGTTTATAAAAGAAGTATTACGAGATGGCGTAGAAATCTCTATCGATAATTAAAACTTCGTTCAGACAAATATCATGGCTTTATCTGAACGAAGTTCTTTGCTACTTATTAGTTGCCGATTGTTCTATCTTTTACCTCTTGACCCTCAGGGGTTTCAATAACGTCCCCTGCATCTTGAAAAATGCTATCAAACACTTGATTTACAAAAGAGAATATTGCTTTTCTAAAAATAAGTGCAAGTCCTACTAGTACAGCAATAATCACTACCATCTCTACTGTACCTAAACCATCTTCCTCTTTTAAAAAATGCTTTAACACTGTTATCATTCGTTTCACCTCCTCCACACACTAAATGTTTCTCATACTGAGTAGTGCTGGTGTAGCAACAATTAAAAGGATTGCTAAAAACATAATCATCATTGGCAAGAGCATTTTAGTAGAAGCTTCTTCCCCCAGACGTTTTGCTGTATTTATACGCATATGCCAACATTCATTGGATTGCATTCTAAGGACTGATACAATCTCTGTACCACCCTTTCTTAAATTTTGTACAATAACAGAAATAAATTTTGTGATTTCTGGTACTCTGCATCGTTTTGCAAAATCTTCATATGCCTGAGTCTCTGATTTACCTGCGTTAATATCCCCTATCGCAAGCATCAATTCGTGATATAACGGACTCTCTTTTTTCTGATGTTTCACTGTTTTTTCCCACGCCCTACTCACCGTCATACCCGCGTTAATAAGGAGCGTAAACTTATTTATAAACTCCGGAAATTCTAGCTGTATTAGTAATCTCCTTCTTTTTATCTTTTGATCTAATTCTTTATCTGTTACAAAAAATAAAGCACACATTATCAAAATACTAAAAATGCCAAATGCCATATCAGGCTCGTCCATACTTAGACCCACCATGGCAAAAAACAAACATGCTAATAAAAGATATGTTATCTTATTAGCCCAATGTATTTTAAGATAATATCGTGCATATTTACGTCCTGAGATTTCAGCTACTTTCATAAGTAAAACATGGTCATAGCGCGTGTGATATTTATACTTTACTGCATCCATTAAATATAGTGCCATCGGATATAAATCTTTAATGGGATATTCTTTTTTACTTAATGGCTCAATAAATGCTATATACTTTTTACCTGCTAGGATGTATAGCATTATCTCTATAACCAATACACCAAAAAAAACAATAATCATCATGTCTATGCCCTCTCTTTTTACCTTTTTTATAAGGATTGCACTACACTTCTATCTCCATAATTCGTTTAGAGATATAATATGCCGCTAGCAAAAGGATAATTGCTAGTGTCATCACTACTCTTCCCACCAAGGTACTAAAAACAGGCGCCATATAATCCGCTGCACTTACAGATAAAAGTACAATTATCGCTATTGGCATTATATTTAGTACTTTTTGTTCAAACATTCTAGCCGATAACATGGTGGTTATTTCTTCTTTAATTTCTATCTTGTCATTAATAATGTTTGAGGTGTTTTTAATAATTTCCACCATATTGCCACCTGTTCTTTTACATGTATGAAATACATCTACAAAATTCTCTATATCTTCTAAATGACTTCTCTTAGCTAAATCTTGTAATACCACCTCAATGGGCTCATTGACTGCAAGCTTTCGAATAATTATTTGCGTCTCTATAATAATGTGCGTATTAGGTTCTGGATAAATCATCAAAAGGTCATTTAACGCATCTGCAAAAGCTCTTTCCACCGATTTGCCTGCTGATATGGAAGAGGCTAATGCATATAACAAGTCTTTAAACTGATGATTTAGTGCTTTTTTTCTTTTCTTAATAATCTCTTTATTTTTTATCTTAGGATATTTTAAGGCAACAGGGCATAAAAGGCAGGCTAGCAACACATTTCTATAGAAAATAAATCCCACTATAAAAATAACTACTGCAGCTATAAAAGTATACGCCATTTTTTCTTTTACTCCCATTTCATAAACATTATAGTCAATCGCATCCACACTAACACCCCCTCTTTACAGCATTTATAAATGCTTCATTCTACTTGTATGTACCATGTCATAATCGGTTCTTTTGAGTTTGCCTTGCACCTTATCTTCTTTTGTCTGCACTTCTTCTTTAAATATATATAGTGGATTAAGTTTAATGGCGTTATCTTCATATCCTACCACTTCTGTTATTTCCATCACTCGCCTAGATTTATCTTTTAGTCTTGATAAGTGGATAATGATATCAATAGCAGAAGCAATTTGCTGTCTTATGGCTTCAAGCGGTAGTGGCGCTCCACTTAGCACCATCGTTTCAAGCCTTGACAACATGTCTTTAGTAGAGTTAGCGTGCCCTGTAGAGAGGGAACCATCATGTCCTGTATTCATCGCTTGAAGCATATCTAGTGCTTCTTCACCCCTCACTTCCCCTACAATAATTCTTTCTGGTCTCATGCGAAGAGAAGTTTTGATTAATTCGCGCATGGTGATTTCTCCCTTGCCCTCAGTATTAGCATTTCTCGTTTCAAGTTTTACGATATTTTCAATATTCATAATCTGTAGCTCTGCCGCATCTTCAATAGTAATAATCCTTTCATCTTTTGGAATAAAATTAGACATTGCATTTAA
This sequence comes from Clostridia bacterium, assembly GCA_007117465.1. Taxonomy (GTDB): domain Bacteria; phylum Bacillota; class Clostridia; order SK-Y3; family SK-Y3; genus SKGK01. Next base: position 3,489 of record SKGK01000001.1, read on the forward strand.
AAAAGATGTTTTACCCGATCCTGTACCACCACAAATAAAAAGATTATATTTTGCTTGTACTAATTTTTTTAAAAAATCTGCTACCTCTTCTGTGATAGAACCATACATAATAAGTTGCTTTGCAGTCATTGGCTCTTCGGGAAATTTTCTAATCGTCATAATCGGTCCATTAATCCCAATAGGCGGAAGCACAACATTGACTCTTGAACCATCTTCCAACCTTGCATCTACAATTGGCGACGACTCATTTACCGTTCTATTTACTTTTGAAACAACTGACTGAATTACATCTTCAAGTTTGCTAATACTTTCGAATTGCATTGGTACTTTAACCGTTTTTCCCTCTTTTTCAATAAAAATTTCATCTGGACCATTTATCATGATTTCTGTTATGGATTTGTCATCAATTAAAGGCTGCAAAATGTCTAGTTTTCGCATGGCATTAAAAATATGTTCTGTAAGTTCTTGCTTTTCAGACATCGTCAAATAAAACTGCTTTGATTTTTCAAATACAATTTCCGTAATTAGTTCTCTGATATTTTCATCCGAAATGTCTCTTTTCAAATCAATACGCTCACTTACTTGTTTTTGTATTTCTTTGATAAGGTTTTTCTTTTGTTGTAGTTCCATCGTATTCCTCCAACAAGTAAATTTCTTTTTTCCTATTATACAACAAAGTACTTGTCGAATTTTGTTACAATTTGGAGCCTAGTTTATGTTTTTTTAATCGTGTGGTGTATGAATAAAAAAAAGCATATGCTATTCAAAAAAGTCATAAAATTCACTCAATATCTATTGTTCCAGATATATCTCTTAACGCTCCATCTATCAACTCATGTGCCATACAATACTCCGCATTTCTAAGCTTGTCATCTATATGAAAAATATTATATTCAAATGTTGGTTTAAACCCTATTTTACGATAAAAACTTGGGTCTCCACATAAAAATACAGCTTTAAAATCCATATTTTTTGCAATCTCAAAAGCTTTTTCCATTAATGCTCGTGCAATTCCACGTCTAAAATAATCTGGATGCACACAAATTGGTGACAACACTAATTCCACAAATTCTTTTTCAGCAGAAACAATTTTCATTTTATATAATACAATTTGTCCAATTAGTTTCCCTTCATCGTTTTCTGAAACCAATGAAAGTTCTTGGATAAAAGTGTCTTTTTTTCTTAATTCATTTAAATAATCTTGTTCAGTACCATCTGAATATGAAGATGTTGCAAATGATTTTTTAACAAGCTCATAGACTTCAGCATAGTCACAAGGTACTTCTTGTCTTATTTTTATCATACACTATTCACCTCACTTTTCAAAAAACTTTTTACTACATTATTTAATAATCCGTTTCTTTTGAACTATGATATAATTTTTTTTTAAATAAATATACGTTTTGAAGAAAGGATGATTTGAAAATGACTAAACATATCCACTTATTGCCTAAGCTGAAATAAAAGAGTCTCTTCATTATCGTATTCAAAAGAGTATCAGCTATAGCAACGTTCATATTGCTTGTAATTCTTTTAAATTTATTTTTACGCTCGAAAATCATAGATCTCTAATGTGTTATGCGATGGAACGAGTTTCTTTTTCGCGTATTATATTCCCTTTGTCTTTTGCTTTTCTATATCTTTAACACTAGCATATGGGTGTGGATATCTACTGTTTTTTGATGAATATGATCGACCATTAAACCATTTTGATGCAACCTGTATTGACTCTACAGGGCAAAAGTTTACACATCCATAACATCCAAAACATGATATTTTGTAATCAAAAATAGGCCTGCTATGATTTACAACAATGCGATTGGCTGGGCATGCTTTCTCGCATATTTTGCAACTATTACATTTTGAATCGGCATATAATCTTCCCTTTAGTAATATAGAAGGATGCTTTTGTATAAGGAAGAAAATAATTGGACCTAATATTTTGTCTATCCATACAGGAAATGGAGCAGGTTTATCATCTTTTTCAATAAATTTTTCTTTATTCATTATTACTTCCTTGATATGAGAAAGCTTTTCCTGTGACTGGTCTTCACATTTCTTAAATTCTTCTTTATCAGGAATCTTATAATCCTTAGCAACTATGGTATGATTGTCCGGCATGATTAAATTAAAATATGCACTAAGCCTACAACCGCTTTTTTTTAGAATTTTAACAAAATCGTCAGGTGCAAAACATTTTGAGAAGGCGCTATTACATATAGCAAACAAGTATTCATCGCCTTCCAATCGGATCTTTTCAAGAAATATTTTTATCGGGATGGGTATATGTCCTGCATGATTTGGGAAACAAAAACCAATGGTTTTACTTTTCGGAATAACTATATCATCAACATCTAACAGCGATGCAATAGGTATTATTATGATTTCCGAAATGCATTCTTTCAGCTGATTTACTAGATAAAGTGTATTGCCTGTGCCTGAGAAATAATACATATATATGTTATCCATTCTTTGTTTCTCTCCTTTATATAAGACTCTTTCCTTCGCAGTCACCATAGAGCCGATGGTTACCCATCGCCCCTGGCACAGATCCCAGCGTGCGGAATTACCGCACTGGGCTCCTCAGTTGTATATCTCTACTTCCGCATCTAGCTTATATATCAAACAC
>SKGK01000053.1 GCA_007117465.1 Clostridia bacterium
ACTCATTAAATATATGATGTTTAAAAGGATTTAAAGTAATGATAATAAAATAATATTGAGGAGACATCGATATGGCGGACAAAAAATTATTCGCAGCATTTATATCAGGCGCAGTGAGCGCAGGGTTGCTTATTAAAAATAACAAAAGGTTAAAACCATTGGCAGTAAAAACGATAAAAGAGAGCATTACATTTTCATTATATGCCAAAAAAGCAGTAGATGAAATAGTAAGAGAAGCAAAAGAAAAGCAAAAGCAGTATTATCAAAATGTGCGAGATGATGGTGTATTACAGTTAAAAGAAGATATAGAAAAGTGTACAAAAAACTCAGATGCTGCAAAAGGAGAGGATACGATTGCAGGTTGTTAGTTGGGTGCCGGGACGTGTACGTTTTAAAGTTCCCGGCATTTATTGTAATAAATGGCTAGCACGGTATATGGATATTTATTTGTGTCAAGTATATGGCATACGCTCAGTTAGAGCAAATGATGTGACAGCTTCTATTATTATTACTTATGAGGATGACAAAACAGATGTGCATCTGATTCGAAAACACATCTATGACAAGATAAATATTCTTAAAAACAAAGAGTTAAAACCATTAAAACAGTATACTTATTTGAGTAATCTAATCGAAAAAAGAGATGTGAAAAAACGACATTTTTTAATATATGCGAGTATATACATACTACTAAAAATCAAGCAAGGCATTTGGGGAAAGTTTTGGATGAGTAGTCATATAAAAATACTACAAATGGCTTCATTGGTGACAATTGTAGGCGGATATCCTGTGCTTAAAAATCTTTATAAAAAATACACACATCACGTACTAGGGGATGCAGATATGTTGCTAAAGCTTATCGCTGTTTCTTTTACACTAATGCGAGAAAGTAGCAAAGGGGTATCAGTATTAATACTAAAACAGCTCAATGACTATGTAAAATTAGCAGCGGAAGTAAGCTGTGAAAAACAGATGCTAAGAAGTATTCCTTGTGAAGCTTGGCAGCAATACAAGCCAAGGTCATCAATACACGATATGCTTTTATATAAACGTGTAAAGCGATATACACAAAATGTATTTTGGGTGTCTCTTACTGCGGCTGCATGTAATTATATCATGACAGGGAGTGTGCAACATGCATTATCTGTACTATTAGTGCTTTGCCCATCTTCTTCTAGTAGTGCGCTAACTAGTGGCATAAATAATTATGTAAAGATACTTCAAAGACACGGAATTTATATTAAGAATCCACACACCATTGATAAAATTATTAGCGCAAATCATGTGCTGTATGATGTATATGACGGCGCTACATGTCAAGAAAAACTGCAGGTGATCGAACAACATAACAAAAATCATACCATTATGATAGTTGCCAATAAAAAGGAGGATTTAGAGGCGCTTTATCGTGCACATGTGAGTGTGTGTTTTGTAGATGTTGATGCACATGATGTTAAAGTTAACGCTGATTGTATAATATTAAATGGGAATATGCAGCAATTAGAAGCACTTTCTAAGCTGTCTCAAAAAGCCCATCATAAGATGTGTCAAAGCATCACCTATGCAAGGCTTCATAATTTTATATTAGGCACCATGGCTTTTTTTGGGCACTTTGATGGATTTACTGCAAAATCATTAAATACGTTAAATTCTCTGATTGTATTGCTACTCAATAAGCGGATTATGTTTTTGAAGTAGTGATAACTATTCAGGGGTATATGGATTGCTTCCATGCCAATCCGTCGGCATCAATTCCCATCCATGGTCAGTGATACCTGAAATCGACGTCCTGTCAATTTCACGAATTAACATTACACCAATGCATATAACCCTGAATAGTTACAAAATGTGGTAAATATAGACATGAAGATGGCTAGAATGTATTGTTTTTAGTAAAAAGCAATGGTATAATTGGGAAGTATATAATTAATAAAGAGGGGTTAAACAGATGAGGAGACAGATTATTGATTTTCACACACATATATTTCCAGAAGACGTTGAACAAAAGGCAGTAACATTTTTAAGGGAGTATTATGATTTAGACATTAAATGCAAGGCGACACTTGAGCATCTCATGCAAAGTGCACAAGATGCAGAGGTTGAGATGCTTGTGATACATGCTACCGCAACCGTTCAAACGCAAGTGAGGAATGTAAACAGATGGATAGGGGCGTTGGTTTCAGAAAAAGTGATGGGATTTGGTACCATTCATCCTGATTTTAAGGAGGTACATAATGAGTTAGCAGTTATTGCGGAATTAGGGTTAAAAGGAATAAAGATGCACCCGGAATTTCAAAAATTTAAAATTGATGAACCAAGAATGTTTCGCATTTATGAAGCCATTGGAGATCGGTTTCCAATACTCATGCATATGGGAGATAAAAATCTTGATTTTTCAAGTCCAAAAAGGTTAGCACATATATTAGAAAAATTCCCCAAACTACGCATTATCGGTGCACACTTAGGCGGATACTCAAGATGGGATGAAGTAATGAAATATCTAGTTGGTAAAAATTTATATTTTGATACATCTAGTGCACTTTGTTATATGACGTCAGAAGAGGCGATAGAGATTATCCGCGGGCATGGTGTAGAAAAGATTCTCTTTGGGACGGATTATCCGATTACATCTCACAAAGAAGAGCTAGAAAGATTTTATAGGCTGCCACTTACTGAGCGGGAAAGAGAGCTGATTTTATGGGAAAATGCACAACGGATATTAAGGAAGTAGGCGTGTATCGATAAAATAAGGTGAATTTAGAAATATAATAGTATGTGTTACTTATAATAGATGAGGGGGAAAATCAATGCGCATGTATGATATTATCTTAAAAAAAAGAAATGGAGAGAGGCTTAATGCAGCAGAAATAGCCTATTTTATTAATGGATATGTATCGGGAGATATTCCAGATTACCAAGTAGCAGCACTGCTGATGGCAATCTATTTTAAAGGGATGGATGCAAGAGAAACCGCAGACCTTACCATGGCGATGGTAGACTCAGGGGAACGGATAGATTTATCGGCGGTATCAGGAATCAAAGTAGATAAACATAGTACAGGAGGGGTGGGGGACACCACAACACTTATCGTTGCACCACTTGTAGCAGCATGTGGGGTACCCGTCGCAAAAATGTCTGGCAGAGGTTTAGGTCATACAGGAGGAACCATTGATAAATTAGAGACCATTCGGGGATTTAATGTAAACCAACCCATAGATGATTTTATAAGTATTGTCAACGAGATAGGCGTGGCAGTAGTAGGGCAGACAGGCAATTTAGTGCCTGCCGATAAAAAGCTATATGCACTTAGAGATGTAACTGCAACGGTAGACAACATTTCACTCATAGCAAGCAGCATCATGAGCAAAAAAATTGCCTCGGGAGCAGATGCTTTTGTGTTGGATGTAAAGGCAGGAAGTGGTGCTTTTATGAGAGAGACAGAAAAAGCCTTTGAGTTGGCAAAAGAGATGGTGGCAATAGGTACCCATGTAGGTAAAAGAACTATTGCCATTGTAACGGATATGAACCAGCCGCTAGGGATGACCATTGGTAATGCATTAGAAGTAAAAGAAGCGATTGAAATTTTATCCGGTATGAACAAAGAAAGTGCACTAAGAGAAGTATCGTTACTAATAGGTGCATATATGCTACTTGCAGTGCAAAAGTGTCAAACCGTTGAAGAAGGGATACAGATACTTGTACAGACACTAGAAAGTGGCAAAGGACTTGAGCAGCTAAAGAAGATGATTGCAGCCCAAGGGGGCGATAGCCGCGTAGTGGATAATCCTTCCTTACTACCTCAGGCAAATCGCATGATAGAAGTAAAAACTCAGAAAGAAGGATGGATTTTTGCAATGGATACGCAAGACATTGGCAGTAGTGCGATGCTACTAGGTGCAGGCAGAAAGACAAAGGAAGACATTATTGATTTAGCGGTTGGTATGGTAATGCAAAAAAGAATAGGAGATTATGTAAAACAAGGGGAGTCGATTGCCAAGTTTTATATAAATGAAGAAAAAATGTTAGATGAGGCGATAGATTTATTTAAGCGCGCTGTGCACATCGAAGCACAAAAACCAATTAATAAACCGCTGATGTATGGAGTAGTAGATAGCTAACTAACCAATATTCATTTTTCAAAAAAACATTGAGTGTTCTAATATAATGTATATAGCAGTCAAAGAAAAATTTTTTAAAAAGCGTTTGTTGTTTAAGTCATTAAACAACAAACGCTTTTTTGTTATGAAATTTATAGAATGGGGAATGCTATTTGTTAGCAATATATTTAAAAATCTATACATAAAAGGATGGGGTAAATAGCATGGAGACAACAATCATTATTTTGATATACTTGCTATCAGCAGTGGTAGTAATTATACTGCTTAATAAGTATGTGAGAAAAACAAAAGCAGTAAATAAAAATGTATATGATGCACTGCTAAGTCAAGAAGCCTTAGAAAATCATGCAATGGAAATTGCGCGTAATCACACGCTAGCAAGAAATAAGCGCTCAGCACAATGGCTTGTGCAACGTTTGAATGAAAACTATAAATATATTACCGAAGTATATAAAAAGCTAAATATATATGTCGATGAGAATAAAAGCACAGTACCTGCAGCAGAATGGTTGCTCGATAACTATTATATTATTGAACAGCAGGTAAAAGAAGTGCGTCAAAACATCTCTAAAAAATCTTATAGTCAACTACCAACGCTCACAGAAGGGGAGCTAAAAGGATACCCAAGAGTGTATGCCATTGCGTTAGAACTTGTGGCGCATACAGATGGAAATTTTGATGATAAGACACTTGTGAGATTTATCGAGGCATATCAAAAACAAAAAATATTATCCATAGGAGAAGTATGGGCACTATCGGTTATGCTGCGGATGGCATTAGTAGAAAATATCCGAAGAATTTGTCAAAAGATTGACAAATCTCAGAAAGAGCTTTCAAAAGCACATGAACTCGTTGACTTTATCCTAGAAAGGATGGATAAACCTGCAGATGTTTTAGTGGCGATGGTACAAGAAAAAATGAAGGGTCTTGAAAAAATGCACGCTTCTTATGCAGAATACATACTGCAACAATTAAAAAAAGAAGGCACAGATGCGATTCCGCTCATACAGTATTTTGATGAACAATTAGTAGGCCAAGATACAACTGCTGAAAATATCGTACAATACGAACATCAAGAACAAGCAGTTTTGCAGTTATCGATGGGCAATTCCATAACTAGTTTTAGACTTTTATCTTCGCTAGATTGGGCTGAGATTTTTGAAATGATTAGTCAAGTGGAGGCGATTCTACGAAAAGATCCTGCAAACATCTACTTAAAGATGGATTTTGAGTCAAGGGATGATTATCGCAATCAAATTGTGAAGTTAGCAAGAAAAATGAAAACCAGTGAAATCAAGGTAGCATCAAAGTCAATTGAATGTGCGACGGACTATGCAAAAGAGCATCAGCAAAAGGATTTAGAGTGCATGAAAAGGGCGCATGTAGGGTACTATCTAATCGATCAGGGGAAAATTATACTTAAAAAAAGAATAGACGTTATAGAAAATGGTTGGCAGTGTATGATAAGACCGATTAAAATGTATCCGGGCTCTTTTTATTTAGGTTCAATTGTAACCATTACAACGCTTTTGACGATTGTATGGATCTATTACGCTGCTTTAATATCAGGGGTAGGGGTAGCAATTTTAACAGGTATAATTGTCTTTATTCCTGCAAGTGATATTGCGATATCTATCATTAATTGGCTTGTTACGCATATGGTGACTACACAACTATTGCCTAAGTTAGCACTTGAAGAAGGAATTAACGACAAATATAAGACTATGGTAGTGGTTCCTACACTTTTGCCTAATGTGGGTCGAGTAAAAGAATTATTAGGCCAGTTAGAAGTGTATTATTTGGGAAATCGTGAGCAAAATCTTTATTTTGGGCTAGTAGGGGATTTTAAAGATGGATTAGAGGAGCACACACTAGAAGATGATGACATTATAAACGCTGCGATGCAAGGTGTTAAGGCGCTAAATCAAAAGTATGCCAAGGAAGAAACCGTATTTTATTTTTTTCATAGGCATCGTCAGTATAATGAAAAACAAGGTAAATGGATGGGGTGGGAGAGAAAAAGAGGAGCATTAGTAGAATTTAATGACCTTATGAAAGGCAGTCATAATACGAGTTATTCGATGATAAGTACAGACAGCGTATCATTGCCGCAAATAAAATATATTATTACATTAGATGCAGATACACAGTTATTAAGCGGTGTGGCAAAAAAATTAATTGGTACAATGGCACATCCATTAAATACACCCATTGTGGATGAAAAAACTAGCAAAGTGGTAGAAGGATATGGTCTGCTACAGCCACGTATTGGTGTAGATATTGAAAGTGCTTCAAAAACACTTTTCTCACGCATTTTTGCGGGACAAGGAGGTATTGACCCTTATACGACTGCGGTATCAGATGTATATCAAGACCTTTTTGGAGAAGGGATTTTTACAGGTAAAGGCATTTATGATGTGGACGTTTTTCAGCAGACACTAAAAAATGCAATTCCTGAAAATGCAATATTAAGTCATGATTTACTAGAAGGTTCGTATTTACGGGTAGGACTTATTACCGATATTGAACTAATAGACGGATATCCTGCAAGATACAATGCTTATATGGCAAGATTGCATAGATGGGTAAGAGGAGATTGGCAGCTCATGCCCTGGCTTGGGGGCAAAGTGCGAAATAGGCAAGGGGAAAAAGTTAAAAATCCACTTTCTATTATTTCTAAATGGAAGATCGTGGATAACTTGCGCAGAAGTTTGTTAGCACCTTCGCTTGTGGGGATTTTCTTGTTAGCTTTTTGCCAATATGTAACAAATAGTCTGCCGTGGGTATTGTTTGGGTTAGCAGCACTAGGATTTACTTTAATTACCAGTAGTATAGATGCAGTGATTGCTAAAAACTATCGTTTTTACAATGAAAAATGCAATGCAACAATTATTTGTGGTGTGAAAGCGGTCTTTTATCAAGTAAGCTTGATGCTAATGTTTTTGCCATATCATGCATATATGATGGTAGATGCGGTTAGTAGAACTTTATTTAGGCTAATTTTCAGTAAGAAAAATATGTTAGAATGGGTAACAGCGGCAGATGTAGAAAAACGCTTGAAAAATGACATCCGTAGTTTTTGGCGTAGAATGTGGGTATGTGCAGTTTTAGGAATTTTCATACTTGTATTGGCTTTAGTAGGTCGTGTATATGCGTGGTGGATAGCAGGCATAATTCTTGTCATTTGGAGTGCTGCGCCTTTTATTGCTTATCGAATTAGCATTGTAGATGATATCAAATTGCCTGCACTAAGCATAGAAGATATTAGGCTATTAAAACGATTAGCGAGAAAGATGTGGCGATATTTTGAGGATTTTGTAGGCCCTAGAGACCATTATTTGCCGCCGGATAATTATCAAGAAAATCCCCCAAATGGAATTGCGCATCGAACATCACCAACCAATATTGGTCTTTTACTGCTATCTGTTTTAGCAGCAAGAGATTTTGGGTATATTGGCTTATCTGACATGATGCAGCGATTAGATAACACGATAAGCACAGTAGAGAAAATGAAAAAATGGAAAGGGCAGTTATATAATTGGTATGATACGCGTACATTAGAAGGGCTTCGGCCTCTGTACATCTCCACGGTCGATAGTGGGAATTTTATAGGATATCTAATGACTGTACACCAAGGGTTAGCTGAATATCTTAAAAAACCAATTATTGATTGTGCATTAATAGAGGGGCTAAAAGATACAATTCTATTAGCGCAGGAAACGGAAAAATTTGATATGGATATCAGTGTGTTAGCGCATGTTAATGATAAAGAGTCTATTAGCCTGATTGCATGGAAAGAGCAATTAGAAAAGCTAACAGCGGATTTAGAAACACATAGAAATACCAGTGATTCGTGGTGGAAATACAAACTCTCTGCGATGTTTAAGGAATTTAAAGATGATATTTTATTTTTTGCAGCATGGGTTGATGTATATGAAAAGAAGCCTGCATGTAAATATGTAGACCCAGAAGTGGTAAGTAAAGTAGAAAAAATACTACAAACGGTTGAGAAGCAATTTGCATTGCACACTTTAGAAGCTTTATATCATAACGCGCGTAATGATATAAAGAAGCTAGAGGAAGGGCTAAAACACCGAAAAGAGAGAAAATGTCAAGAAATGCAAAACTGGCTTTTAAATTTAATTGAAGCGATACAAAAAAGCCAGCAGCATATATCTATAACCAAAGAGCGTTATGAAAAGCTAATGAATAGAATTGCACATATTATTGATCATACGCAATTTGCCCCTTTGTTTGATGAAAGAAGACAGCTGTTTTCAATTGGTTATAACTTAGAGGAAGAAAAATTAACCAAGTCTTATTATGACTTGTTAGCTTCTGAAGCAAGACAGACAAGCTTTATAGCAATTGCCAAAGGAGAAATAGATCAAAAGCATTGGTTTAGATTAGGGCGTAATCTAACAAAAGAAGATGGGTATAAAGGACTGGTATCATGGACAGGTACCATGTTTGAGTATTTGATGCCACTGCTTATTATGCGTAATTACAAAAATACGCTGTGGGATGAGACTTACTGGTTTGTTGTCAAAAGTCAGAAAAAGTATGGCAAGCAACGTAAAGTACCTTGGGGAACCTCAGAGTCTGGGTATTATTCTTTTGACATCAATTTAAACTATCAATACAAAGCGTTAGGGGTACCTGGTTTAGGGCTTAAACGAGGCCTTATCAACGATATGGTAGTTGCACCGTACGCTACGGTGATGGCAATAATGGTAGATGCATTAGGTACAATGAAGAATATTAAAAGGCTACAGGATGAAGGGTTAGATGGTAGTTATGGATTATATGAAGCCATTGATTATACACCGCAAAGGCTTCCTAAAAACCAAAAAAGTGGGATCGTAAAAAGTTTTATGGTGCATCATCAGGGAATGAGTTTAGTCGCGCTCAATAACTATCTTTATGATAATGTAATGCAAAATCGATTTCATGCAAATCCCTTGATAAAGTCTGCTGCATTTTTACTGCAAGAAAGAGTACCTAAAAATGTACTGATTACGAATGAGAACAGAGAAAAAGTAAGGCCGTTAAAACCAATAACACAGGTATATGAAGATTATATGCGAGAAGTAGGTATGCCTAGGAGCAAAATTCCACACGTGCATATTTTATCAAACAATGCGTATGCTACCATGATTACAGATAGCGGTATAGGCTATAGTAAAAAATATGGTATCTTAATGACGAGATGGCGAGAATATAGCGTTTTTAAGCAATATGGGATGTTTTTTTATATTCGAAATGTAGAAAAAAATGAAATTTGGTCCGCTACCTACGCGCCATTAAATTATAAGCCAGAGCAATACCGCGTACGCTTTTTAGCTGATAGAGCACAATATTTTAGAAGAGATGGAGAAATTGATACCACCATGGAAGTTACGGTATCACCAGAGGATAATGTTGATATTCGACGCATCACTCTTATCAATCATGGAGACCAAGCCGTCACATTAGATATTACAAGCTATCTTGAAGCAGTATTAACATCTCAATCAGCAGATTTGGCACATCCAGCATTTAGTAATTTGTTTGTGCGTACAGAATTTGTGCAAGAACATCAATGCCTCATTGCCAATCGCAGACTCAGAGAAGAAGATAGCAGTGAGATATGGGCGCTGCATACAGTATTTCTAGAAGGAGAGAGTGTAGGTGGGGTGCAGTATGAGACGGATAGAGCAAAATTTATTGGTAGAGGCAGAGGGATTAGCAATCCCGTAGCGGTAGAATCAGATCATCCCCTATCCAATACAGTAGGAGCAGTATTAGACCCTGTGATGAGTCTAAGGGCGAGGATAGTGGTGCAAGCAGGAGAAAAGGCATCTGTTATATTTACTACGGGCATATGCGATAATCGTGAGCAGGTGCTAGAGGTGGCAAAGAGGTATCAGCAAAGTATTAATGTTATGCGCGCTGCCGAACTAGCGTACACAAGAAGTCAGGTAGAGGCTAGATATTTAGGGCTCAAAAGTAGCGAACGTAAAATATATGATGATATGATTGCAAACATCTTATTTCATAGTCCGCTTAGAAAAAATATCAAAGCACATATAAAGCATAATCAATTTGGGCAAACGAAACTCTGGGAATATGGTATCTCAGGCGATATACCGATAGTGATGATAATGATTTATAAAAATGATGAGGTAGAGTTAGTTAAGCAAATGTTAAAAGCTCATGAATATTGGAAGATGAAAGGTGTAACAGTGGATTTGGTAATTATCAATGAAGATGAGGGCAGTTATACGCAGCCACTGCAGGATGCAATTCGTGATACTGTTTCGGCAAGTCATGCAAGAGATATGCAAGATCAACCGGGAGGTGTATTTATACGTGCGGGTAAGACCATACCCCAAACAGATAAAGAGTTATTATTGGCAGCAGCACGTATCGTAATAAGAGGAGACGGGGGAACGCTTGGTACGCAAATACAAGTTAACGATACAAAAAAAGCATTGCCGAGTATTAAAAAAGAGCAATCAACGATACAATATGATAAGATTAAGCAGCCGCAATTAGAAAACCTCATGTTTGATAATGGATGGGGAGGATTCACAAAAGATGGAAAAGAGTATGTTATCTATCTAAAAGAGGAGCAACATACACCGCTACCATGGGTAAATGTCATTGCCAATAACCGTTTTGGATTTTTAGTTACCGAGTCAGGTGGAGGATATACCTGGTCTCAAAATAGCCGCGAAAATAAATTGACGGTGTGGTCAAATGATGCGATAACCGACCATGCAAGTGAAGCTATCTATCTAAGAGATGAGGAAACGGCTAAGGTATGGACCGTCACACCGCTGCCGATACGCGAAAAGTCTCTTTATGTGATAAGACATGGCTTTGGATATACGACTTTTATCCATGCAAGTAATGGCATTAGCCAGCAGCTTACCATGTTTGTTGCCAAACAAGAGCCAGTTAAGGTACAGTTATTAAAAGTGAAAAACGAGACCCAAAAACGCCGCAAACTTTCTGCCACGTACTATATTCGTCCCGTATTAGGGGCAAATGACCAGCTAACTGCACCGTATCTAATTAGCGAAATAGATGATGAAACAGAAGCAATGCTATTTCATAATCATTTTAATGTTGACTTTGAAGGTAGAATAGCTTTTATGGATGTATCGGAGAAGGCACGTTCATATACGGGTGATATACAAGAATTTATAGGCGATGAAGGGGATGTAGCTAATCCTGAAGGGTTAAAAAGAGTAAAGCTATCTAATACAGTAGGCGCAGGGTATGACCCTTGTGGTGCAATGCAAGCAAAAATTACATTAGCGCCGGGAGAAGAAAAAGAAATCGTCTTTATACTTGGACAAACTAAAGATCGAAGTGAGATAAAATATTTATGTGATAAATATAAGGAGGTATCACAAGGGCATAATGCGTTAGCAGAAGCAAAAGCTTTTTGGAAAGATTTATTAAATGTTGTAACAGTCAAAACACCTGATCTGTCTATGAATTATATGCTCAATGGTTGGCTGTTATATCAGACGCTATCTTGCAGGATATGGGGAAGATCTGCCTTTTATCAATCGGGAGGCGCGTATGGTTTCCGAGATCAGCTACAAGATGTTATGGCAGTCGTACATGCAATGCCCGAAACAGTCTATCGGCAAGTACTAAAACATGCTAAACATCAATTTGTAGAGGGCGATGTGCAGCACTGGTGGCATCCAGTGGACAATAAACCAGAAGGATATGGAGATAAAGGCGTACGAACCAAATTTTCTGATGATTTTGTGTGGCTTGTATTTGTAATAGCCGACTATATTGAAAATACGGGAGACTATGAGATACTTACCCAAGAGGCAGGGTATTTAGAAGATGAGCTATTAGGTGCTGAAGAGGACGAGCGTTATACGATACCACGGTTATCATCCGAGCAATCTTCTGTTTATGAACATTGTATCCGCGTGTTAGAACGTGCATTAAAATTTGGAGAGCGTGGCATCCCACTAATGGGAAGTGGAGATTGGAACGATGGCATGAATAAAGTAGGCAATAAAGGAAAAGGAGAAAGTGTGTGGCTTGGGTGGTTTATATATGATACACTGCAGCGGTTTATCCCCATCTGTCGTCATCAAAAAGATGAGGACAGAGCAGTGCAGTATGAAAAAATTGCCCAGGAAATGATTAAAAACATTGAAAAGAATGCTTGGGATGGCAGGTGGTATCGAAGAGCATATTTTGATGATGGTACGCCGATGGGCTCTGCGCAAAATACCGAGTGTAAGATTGATTCACTAGCACAGTCTTGGGCGGTGATTTCTGAAGCTGGAGATAAAATGCGTATAAAAGAAGCGATGGCAGCATTAGAACATCACCTGATTAAACGAGAAGATGGCATTATTATGCTGCTTACACCTCCGTTTGACAAAGGGAATTTACACCCTGGATATATCAAAGGCTATGTGCCAGGCGTTAGAGAAAATGGTGGACAGTATACACATGCTGCGATATGGGTAATCTATGCATTTGCAAAAATGGGAGAAGGAGATAAGGCATGGCAGCTGTATAATATGATTAACCCTATTAATCATGCGCGTACGTCGATAGAAGCAGCAAGGTATAAGGTTGAGCCATATGTAATGGCAGCAGATGTATATGCCGTTCATCCCAATATTGGACGAGGTGGATGGACATGGTATACTGGCGCGGCAGGATGGATGTATCGTGTAGGGCTTGAACATATTTTAGGATTTAAAAAGCGAGGTGAGCATCTGATGATTGACCCATGTATACCTAAAGCTTGGGCAGAATATACTATCACGTATCGAAATGGTGGAACGCCCCATCAAATTATTGTGAAAAACCCTAATAATATAAGTAAGGGTATAAAAAAGATTGTGATGGATGGGAAACAGATAAAAGGAAACAGCATTTGTTTATCTACAGATGGTAAAAAACATCAGATTGAAGTGATAATGGGGGAAAGTCGAAATATTTAAATTTTCCTTTACAAAAAGCACTTAATATGTTACAATTTTATTAAATGACACTTGCATTATTTCATAAATTTGTAATATATCCAAGTGAAAGTGGGGAAACAAATGCAGAAAGATAAACAAATGATGCGGGGTATATGCATAGTTGTTGCGGCGGGGATACTTTTGATGCCACAAAGTACTTTTTCCATTCAGCATAGTGAGCAGCCTATGCAATACGCGCAGCAAAAAGAAGAGGTAAAGGATTTAGGGCAGTACTATCCAAGTGATTGGGCGGTAGAAGAAATTGAAAAAGCAATTGGATACGACTTAGTGAATTTACAGCTATTAAGTTATTTGCAGCAACCAATTACTCGAGAAGAATTTAGTGTGTTGGCAGTGAATTTATATCGTGTGATGAGTGAGCGCAGGGAAATAGAGATACATGAAGAGCCCTTTGTCGATACAGACATTCAGGCAATATTAGAAGCGTATAAGCTAGGGATCGTAAGAGGAAAAGCGCCAGGGAAATTTTTTCCCAATGACTTTTTAACTAGAGAAGAAGCCGGCGTGATGTTTTTACGCATTTTGCAAATTGCCAAGCAGGGGCTAGATACATCTGCATCTTACGCAGCGAAGTTTGGTGATCACCAACATATTTCTTCGTGGGCAAAGGAAGCGGCTTATTATCTCTATGAAGAGGAGATTTTCCAGGGGATAGGCAATGGTCTATTTAACCCGCAAGGCAACCTTACCAAAGAACAAGCAATTGTACTGGTTAAAAGAATGTATCAGCAATTTAGTTTAGAATATCAAGAAAAGATAAGACAGCTTAAAATCATACTAGATCAACAAATGGGTAAACATTATCAATTTGGTGCAGCAGGACCTAATACTTTTGATTGTTCAGGACTTGTGCATTATGTATATGGCAAATTAGGTTTTGCAATGCCTAGAGTAGCAGCTGCGCAAACAAGTGTAGGGCGCTACATACCAAAATCAGAATTACAGTATGGAGATTTGGTGTTCTTTGCAAGAGATGGACAAAATATTCATCATGTAGGCATCTATGTAGGAAGCGGATATTTTGTACATGCCCCTCAAACAGGCGATGTGGTAAGACCTACCACACTTGAAAGTGGATATTACTATAGAACATATAAAACGGCAAGAAGGTTGATTGATTAAAAAATATTAATGATGTTAAAAAAATCCTTGACAACTTGCTTTAAAAGTGATACATTTATAAAGAATAAAACAAAGAAGAAGTTATCCGCTTCTCACCTTACAGAACTACTGATAAGGTTAATATGATACCTAGGGGTTATTGTGTGATGAGTGGATAGGAAAATACTATCCATTTTTTGTTGTCTATATAAGGCAATGTTAAAAAAATTAGGAGGTGCACCATTATTAGTAAAGAATTAATGATTAACGGACAAGTGAGGGACAAAGAAATTCGACTGATTGATGCAGATGGCAGTCAGCTTGGCATTGTGTCTTCAAAGGAAGCGCAAAAAATGGCGAACACACAGAATTTGGATTTGGTTAAAATTGCGCCACAAGCAAAGCCACCTGTATGTAAAATCATGGATTACGGTAAGTATAAGTTTGAACTCAACAAGAGAGAAAAAGAAGCAAAGAAAAAACAGCATGTTGTGAATATTAAAGAAGTCCGAATTTCACCTTCCATTGATCAGCATGATTTCAACACAAAAGTTAATCATGCACTAAAATTCTTAAAATCGGGAGATAAAGTAAAAGTAACAGTGCGGTTTAGAGGAAGAGAAGTGATGCATGCTTCTTTAGGCAGAGAACTTTTAACGCGATTTGCAAAACAAGTTGAAGAATTAGGGGTAGTTGAAAGGCCTGCCAAGCTAGAAGGTAAAAATATGACAATGATTTTAGTTTCTAAGCAAACAGGATAATACTATAAGGGATCATTGGGATATAAAGCAATCATAATCAGCGGTAAGTTATATATTAATATTATGATATATAATATGATTTTGCAATCATACAAGTAAATGAACCTATAATACTGAGAGGAGTGTACTTATGCCAAAGATTAAGACACATAGAGGCGCTGCAAAAAGATTTCGTCTTACGAAGACAGGGAAAGTAAAAAGGTCAAAAGCTTACAAGAGTCATATTTTGACTAAAAAATCTGCAAAAAGAAAAAGAAATCTAAGAAAAGCGGGTTATGCAAGTAGTGCAAACGAAGCAACAATCAAACAACTTTTACCTTACAAATAGAGCATTTATGGTAAAATATATCGAGGAGGTTTAACAATATGGCTAGAGTTAAAGGTGGCATGCACACCAAAAAAAGACATAAAAGAGTGCTTAAGTTAGCAAAAGGATACAGAGGTGCCAAGAGCAAACTTTTTAAAACAGCAAATCAAGCAGTTATGAAATCACTTGTGTACGCTTATGTAGGCAGAAAAAGAAGAAAAAGAGATTTTAGAAAGCTTTGGATTACAAGAATTAACGCTGCATCTAGGATGCATGGCATGTCGTATAGTAAATTCATGAATGGATTAAAGAAAGCAAATGTTCAAGTAAATCGTAAAATGCTTGCAGAATTAGCAGTAAATGATGCGCAGTCATTTGAACAATTAGTGGATAAAGCAAAAGCAAGTTTATAATAATTAATAAAATAGGCCCCTTATGGGTCTATTTTATTAATTATTATTTTTACATATATTAAGTCATATACGTCAGTGCAAGCCATAATATGGAATGATTAATAAAGTAGGGAAGTAATATTAGGGACGCACCCTATGATTATGTAGCGGAAGATGGAAATAGATAGTTTAAACTGACGCCTATGTATACTAAGTAGTGGCGGAAAAAAGGAGCGAACCCCATGTTGGAATATCAGAAAAATCATATTATGCGTAGGGTGTTTTCATTATCGCCCAACCGCATTATTGTTTTAGGGTATTTGATAGTAATTGTTACGGGCAGTATTTTACTAAATCTTCCCATGGCATCAAGGGATGGTTATCGTATTGGATATATTAATGCACTATTTACTGCGACGTCTGCAACCTGCGTAACCGGTCTTGTGGTAGCAGATACATACACACAGTGGACAATGTTTGGTCAAGTGGTGATTTTATGTTTGTTTCAAATTGGTGGATTAGGGTTTATGACAGTAGCAACGTTATTTTCACTGGCACTAAGAAGGAGGATATCTTTTAGTGAAAGACTATTAATGGCAGAATCATTGAATCAATACACATTAGAAGGAATTGTGCTACTGACCAAGCGCATTTTATACGGCACGTTACTATTTCAAGCAGCGGGCGCACTGATTATTTCTACTAGATTTATTGGTGATTTTGGAATTGCGGGAGGTATTTTCAAAGGGATATTTCATGCAGTATCCGCTTTTTGTAATGCGGGTTTTGATCTGATGGGAGAAGTAGAAGCCTTTTCTAGCTTTACAACGTACAGTACGGATATCATTGTCAATATAGTTGTGATGGCACTAATTATTATTGGTGGCCTTGGGTTTGCGGTGTGGAATGATTTATACAAAACAAGTAACTTTAAACGTTTAGGGGTACATACGAAGTTGGTTCTGTTTATAACCGGTGGCCTTTTAGTTTTTGGATTTTGCTTGTTTTTATTGTTAGAATGGAATAATGTGGATACGATGGGCGCATTAACAATAGGAGAAAAAGTAATGGCAGCTGCTTTTCAGTCTGTTACCACTAGGACTGCGGGATTTAATACGCTAGATTTTGCGGAGATGACAAGTGCTTCTAAATTTATTACAATGGTACTGATGTTTATTGGTGGGTCTCCTGGATCAACGGCGGGAGGAATCAAAACAGCGACGCTAGGTGTGTTTATTTTTGCAGTGATATCGGTTATTCGTGGTATCGAAGATGTTGAGATGTTTAAAAGAAGAATTAATAAAACAGTTGTAATGCGAGCACTTGCAATTGTTATGATTAGTATGCTGATGGTTATGACTACTACTATTATTTTATCTATTTTTGAACAGGCAACATTTATAGAAGTGTTTTTTGAATCGGTTTCTGCTTTTGGAACAGTGGGATTATCGTTAGGGATTACACCTACTTTAAGTGATGTCAGTAAAATAACTATCATTGTTACGATGTTTTTCGGAAGAGTGGGTGTACTAACTATGGCGCTTGCATTTGCGGTGAAAAGTTATAAAAGAGATAAAAAATTTAAGTATCCAGAGACGAAGATAATGGTTGGGTAATGGATAGAAAGGGTGAGACATATGAGATCCTTTGTGGTTTTAGGGATGGGACGCTTTGGTCAAAGCGTCGCTAAGACACTGTACAAACTGGAATATGAAGTATTAGCCATTGACACAAATGATGAAATAGTACAACATATGACCGATTATGTGACACATGCAGTGGTGGGTGATGTCACCGATGAAAGTGTGTTAAGAGCTTTAGGGATACGTAATTTTGATGTTGCTGTGGTTACAATTGGCGGAGATATACAGGCAAGTATCTTAGTCACGTTAATGCTCAAAGAAATGGGCGTCAAACATATAGTGGCAAAAGCGCAAAGCGACATTCATGGACGCGTGATAAGCAAAGTAGGCGCAGATAGGGTTATTTCCCCAGAAAAAGATATGGGGGTAAGGGTGGCACATAATTTAGTTTCATCTAATATTTTAGACTATATAGAGCTATCACCTGAATATAGTATTGTTGAAATCCAAGCTCCTAAAAAGTGGATAAATAAATCATTGATTGCGTTAAATGTACGTGTGCACTATGGTATCAATATTATGGCCATAAAAAAAGGCGAGGATATTAATATCTCTCCAAAAGCCGATGATGTTATTGAAGCGAATGATATACTAGTAATTATTGCTTCAAATGTGGATATTAATAAATTAGAACGCAAGTCACTAGGAGATGATTGAACGTGCATATAATAGATATTACAAGCTGTGCAAATAGGACGTTTAAACAGTTAAAAGCATTAGCCAGAAAAAGTTATCGCGATAAGTATGGTATGTTTATCATTGAAGGGACTAGGTTAGTAGAGCATGCAATGAAGACGCAAGCAGATATTATACATATTGTCATAAGTGAAACTTTTGAGGAAGATAAAAATGGTCAGCTCTTTTTACAGCATTTTAACACATTACAAAAAAGTAAAGAGATAGAGGTATATAAGATGAGCGCGCCTATGTTTAAAGAGATTGCAAATACCGATACGCCCCAAGGCATTGCAGCTGTAATTCGAACAAAAAGTATTTCTTTAGAGCAGGTGCAGATACCGGCAGAGGCTTTTTTTGTACTGTGTGACGAACTGCAAGACCCAGGGAATTTAGGAACTATTATACGAACAGCTGATGCAGCAGGTGCAGATGCGATACTGTTATCAAAAGGATGTGCAGATGTATATAATCCTAAAACGGTACGTGCAAGTATGGGGTCGTTATTTAGTGTGCCAATTATAAAAGTAGAAGATGTAGCTATGGTGAGTAGAAGTTTAAAGCAAAAAGGCCTGCAGCTAGTTATAGGTGATATAACGGCAACGAGACAGCATTTTGAAGTAGATATGAAAAAAAGTGTAGTGCTAGTGATTGGGAACGAAGCAAATGGTGTGTCTGCTCCGATGATACAATTAGCAGACGAAAAAGTTAAAATCCCTGTAATAGGTAGTGCAGAATCACTAAATGCAAGTATTGCTGCGGGGATATTAATGTATGAGGTCGTAAGGCAACGAATGATCTAAAAACTTTCTGCAGAGCAATTTTTTTCAAAAAATGCTTTACAGAAAGTTTTTTTTGTAGTAGTGTAATAAGGAGAATTATTTATTGTGTATTGGGGGTGTGGCATTGGATTTACTTAAATATTGGCTATGGCTTGCACATTTGCCTGGTATGGGGAATGTCAAAATGGTAGCGTTACTTAAGCAATATAAAACGCCTTATCAAATATGGAAAGCGACCGAAAAAGAGCTGCGACAAATAAGATTTTTAACAGACAAAGACATACAGCATTTAATGCACAAAGGGTTAGTAACTGCAGAAGCTATTATACATAGTATGTATGAAAATGACATACAGGCAATTACTATACAGGATGCGTGTTATCCGCCGCTACTTAAACATATTTATAGTGCGCCATGTCTTTTATATGTAAGAGGGCAATCCCAAGTGCTAAATACCAATATGCTTGCAATAGTAGGATCTCGCAAAGCAAGTGTATACGGCAGAAAGGTTGCAGAAAAAATAGCCTATGACATAGCTTGTCATGATATTACCATTGTTAGTGGTATGGCGAGAGGTATTGATACATATGTGCATAAAGGAGCGTTAAAAGCCGGCAAGAAAACTATTGCAGTACTAGGGTGCGGTGTAGACATTGTATACCCTAAGGAAAATGATGAATTGATGGGATATATCATCAAAAGCGGTGCGCTTGTATCTGAATTTCCACCGGGGACATTTCCCGCGCCCAATCACTTTCCTGCGAGAAACAGAATTATTAGTGGATTATCACTCGGGACAGTGGTTGTTGAAGCAGGACAAAGGAGTGGTTCGTTAATTACCGCTGATTTTGCACTAGAGCAAGGAAGAGAAGTTTTTGCTGTTCCTGGAAATATTGATAATGCAAATAGTGAGGGCACTAATCATTTGATTAAACAAGGTGCGAAGTTAATCACGTGCCCGCAAGACATTTTAGAAGAACTACCCGTAATTACGCAGACTCATAAAAATAAGCAACATAAATCAGAAAAAAATGACATACACTATGGTAGAAATGTAGATGCGATGTCAGAAGAGGAGAATCTGATAATGACACATATTAATTCTTCTCCCATACACATTGATACATTATGTCGCGTTACAGCACTGCCTGTTCATCAGTTAAGTGCGTTATTAACACTATTAGAAATGCAAGGATGTATTACACAGCTACCGGGCAAGCAATTTATAAAAAATTAGTAAATTTATATTATATACATCAGTGCAATCCATAATATGGAATGATTAATAAAGTAGCAAATTAATCTTAGGGACGTATCCTATGATTATGTAGCGGAAGATGGAAATATATAGTTTAAACTGACGCCTATGAAATTTATATAGAAGAATAGGAGGAGAAAAATGGCTAAAAATCTTGTGATTGTTGAGTCTCCTGCAAAAGCTAAGACAATTAAAAAGTACTTAGGGAGAAATTATAAAGTAGAAGCTTCCATGGGACATTTGCGTGATTTGCCTAAGAGCCAATTAGGGGTTGATGTGGAGCATGATTTTGAACCAAAGTATATTACGATCAGAGGAAAAGGGGATCTTTTAAGTAAATTAAAAAAAGAAGCAAAGGAATCAGACAAAGTATATCTTGCCACTGACCCTGATAGAGAAGGGGAAGCAATATCTTGGCATTTAGCAAAGGTGCTTAATATTGACAACACAGAAAAATGTCGGATTGCATTTAACGAAATTACGAAAGATGCTGTAAAAAAAGCTATTAAAAATCCAAGAGATATTGACGAAAAGCTGGTCAATGCCCAGCAAGCACGTAGAATTTTAGACCGTATTGTAGGGTATAAAATAAGCCCTTTGTTATGGAAAAAAGTAAGAAAAGGACTTAGTGCAGGAAGGGTACAATCTGTCGCTACACGGCTTATATGTGACCGTGAACAGGAGATTGAAGCATTTGAGCCACAGGAATATTGGACGCTTACAGCGACACTAAAAGATGCTAAGTCAAAACAAAGTTTTGAAGCAAAGTTTCATGGTAATAAAAAAGGAAAAATAAAACTTGATGATAAAGAGAGTACCGATAAGATTATCAGTGAACTTAAAGATGCCGTATATAGCATTGGAAAAGTAAAAGTAGGACAACGAAAAAAGACACCAGCGCCTCCTTTTATTACGAGTACCATTCAGCAAGAGGCTTCACGTAAATTTGGATTCACAGCAAAAAGAACTATGATGGCAGCACAACAATTATATGAAGGTGTAGATATAGAAGGGGAAGGCACCGTTGGATTAATTACCTATATGCGTACCGATTCGATACGCATTTCTTCAGAAGCACAGACCAATGCACTTGAATTTATAGCTCAGCGTTATGGCAAAGATTATGTACCAAGCAAGCCAAGGCAATATCGTAGTAAAAAAAATTCTCAAGATGCGCATGAGGCTATTAGGCCGAGTATTGTCACCTTGACACCCGATAGAATTAAAGATTCTTTAAAAAGAGATCAATATAGGCTCTATAAGCTCATATGGGAGCGTTTTTTGGCCAGTCAAATGGAAGATGCGTTGTATGATACATTAAATATTGATATTCACGCAAAAGATTATCTTTTCAAAGCATCTGGGTCTAAAATAAAATTTGATGGATTTATGGTGCTATACATTGAAGGAACTGATGATGAAGAGGCGCAAAGTGAAGGGGATATTCCGTTGTTACAAGAAGGACAGCAAGTAAATCTTCAAAAATTGCTGCCCAAACAGCATTTTACGCAGCCACCACCAAGGTATACCGAGGCGACACTTGTTAAAACTTTAGAAGAAAAGGGGATTGGTCGTCCAAGTACTTACGCGCCTACTATTACGACTATTATTGCCCGTGGTTATGTAGAAAGGGAGAAGAAGCAACTCATTCCTACAGAGCTGGGTATTATTATTACTGATTTAATGAAAAATCATTTTAAAGATATTGTAGATATTGCTTTTACGGCCAATATGGAGCAAGAGTTAGATGAAATTGAGGAAGGAAAAGAAGAATGGGTTGAAGTCCTAAAACGCTTTTATAACCCATTTGCACATACACTAAAAGAGGCAGAAGAACAAATAGGAGATATAGAAATTCAAGATGAAGAGACCGATGTTCAGTGTGAAAAATGTGGTAGAAATATGGTAATCAAACATGGCAGGTACGGCAAATTTATGGCTTGTCCTGGTTTTCCAGAGTGTCGAAATGCCAAACCGATTTTTGAAGAAGCGGGTGTGGATTGTCCGCTGTGCAAAGGAAAAGTATATATTAAAAAAAGTCGCAAAGGGAAAAAGTATTATGGGTGTGAAAATTATCCAACATGTACATTGATGACATGGGATATGCCAACTGGTGAAAAATGTCCGCAATGTGAATCGGTGTTAGTAAAAAAAGCAACCAAAAAAGCGAGCACCATAAAATGTAATAACAAAGAATGTAATTATGAGAGGAGTATAAAAGAGTGATAGTAAAAGTAGTAGGAGCTGGTTTGGCAGGCTGCGAGGCAGCCTGGCAAATAGCGAATAGAGGTATAAAAGTTCATTTATATGAGATGAAACCTCAAGAACAAACACCGGCACATCATTTGCCATATTTTGCAGAGCTAGTATGTAGCAATTCATTGCGTTCAGATCAGCTTGAAAATGCGGTTGGTCTATTAAAAGAAGAAATGAGAAGGCTAGATTCTCTCATAATTGCATGCGCAGATGAGACAAGAGTACCAGCGGGAGGCGCCTTAGCAGTAGATCGTGAACATTTTTCTAAAATGGTTACAGATAAAATTTGTGCACATGAAAACATTTGTGTAAAACAGGAAGAAATAAAGGAAGTTCCACAAAATGAATTTGCCATCATTGCTACAGGGCCGCTTACGGCAGATGCATTAGCGGAAGATATAAAAGCGTTTGCAGGACAAGCATCACTTTATTTTTATGATGCAGCAGCTCCTATTGTTGAAAAAGAAACGATTGATTTTTCCAAAGCTTTTAAAGCAGCGAGATACGATAGAGGAGAGGCAGATTATATCAATTGCCCAATGACTCAGCAAGAATATGAGAACTTTTATGAAGCACTTATCAGTGCCCAAACAGCAGATTTAAAATGCTTTGAAAAACAAGTGATATTTGAAGGATGCATGCCGATCGAAGTAATGGCAAAAAGAGGGATGCAGACACTATCTTTTGGACCACTAAAGCCTGTAGGATTAAAAGATCCTAGAACAGGCAAACAACCGTATGCCGTTGTACAGCTAAGACAGGATAATGCAGAAGGAACGCTTTATAATATGGTAGGATTTCAAACACATTTAAAGTGGGGAGAGCAAAAAAGAGTATTTAATATGATACCAGGATTAGAAAATGCTGAGTTTGTACGTTATGGTGTTATGCACCGCAACACATACATCAATTCACCTAGGTTACTCAATGCTGCATATCAATGCATACGCCAACCTAAGGTGTTTTTTGCTGGGCAAATAACGGGTGTAGAGGGGTATGTAGAGTCTGCTTCATCAGGATTAATGGCAGGTATCAATATAGCTAAAGCAGTAAAAAACGAAGAGGTTGTCTTTTTCCCAAAAGAAACAGCCATTGGGGCATTAAGTCACTATATTGCCAATGGGAGCATTAGCGATTTTCAACCCATGAATGTTAATTATGGTCTCATGCCACAACTAACTCAAAAAATCCGGAAAAAGCGCGAAAAAAATGCGAAGATTGCGCAAAGATCCTTAGATATACTGAGTGCTACGTTTTTGACATAGGTCTTATTACCTATAGGCATAGGGAAGATTTATTATATACAAGATAATGATAAAAATTTACAATAAATGATAAGGACTATATTTTTCTTTATTATTTTATTTTTTTGTGTAAAAAACATGAAGTTTTGAAGGAAAATACGATTTTATGTCGAATATATTCTATAAAGCGAATTATGCAATCATGAAGAAAACAAAGACAGGAGTGAGAACATGATTTCTAGCGTATTTCAAGATATGAAGGTGCTTGAGAGAGCTTTAGATGCATCAGTTTTAAGAAACCAAGCGGCTTCAAACAATTTAGCGAATGTAGATACACCGAATTATAAGAGACAAGTAGTTAAATTCGAAAGTTTTTTAGCACAAGCATTAGATACAAGAAAGTTAAAAACATATACAACACATAAAAAACATGTTTCGACAAGGCAAAATAATGTAAATGATGTTTCAATTAAAATTAGTAGAGATAACGCTGAAAATCATATGCGTGTAGATGGCAATAATGTAGATATTGACGCTGAGATGACTTTGCTCTCTAAAAATAATATTTATTACAATGCGTTAATAGGTCAATTATCTAAAAAACTAGATGTTATTCAAAATACGATTACGCAAGTAAAGTAATGCAGTAGACAGTTGGTCAGTTGGATAGGGATACAAACACTGCGAGAGTGATTAGTAAGAATTGATAGTGAAGTGGATAATAAGGGGGAATATAAGTGTCATTTTTAAATGCTTTAGATATTAGTGCAAGCGGGCTCACTGCTCAAAGAGTAAGAATGGATTTGATTTCTCAAAATATTGCCAATGCAGATACTACACGAACAGAGAAAGGACAACCGTATCGCAGAAAAGTTGCAGTGTTTGAAGAGAGAGAAGCAAGACCTTCTTTTGCAGGTTATTTGTCTGAAAGCAGCAAAGCGATGATGCGTGCAGGCATTAATACGGTAGAAGGAGTTAGAGTAAAGCATATTACAGAGGACTTATCTCCTTTTAGACGTATACATAATCCAGCACACCCAGATGCAGACCAAGAAGGATATGTGTTAATGCCAAATGTAGACGTAACAACTGAAATGGTAAATATGATTTCTGCTACACGGGCATATGAGGCTAATGTGGCAGCTGTTAATGCTACAAAAAGCATGGCAATGAAAGCATTGGAAATTGGAAGATAGTAAATACTAGGGGGTACTTTAATGAGAATAGAACCACTCGGTCAAATGGAAATGATACAAGGTAATGAATTCATAAAAAACAATGATGCAAAGCAGGTTGTTGGATTTTCAGATTTTTTAAATCAGGCGTTAGAAAATGTCAATGCACTTGAGAAAAATGCTGATCATTCTAGGATGTTATTAGCCAGTGGCAAGATAGACAATCTTCATCAAGTGATGATTGATGCTGAAAAAGCAGCGATTGCTGTGCAATTTACAGTCCAAATAAGAAATAAAGTGATGGAAGCGTATAATGAAATTATGAGAATGCAAATAGGGTAATAAACAAAGTACTAAATATAGAGATTGAGGTGTGAATATGCCTGAACTATTGAATAAAATTCCAGAGCAGTTTAGGGAATTTTGGGGCAATATGGATAAAGGGAACAAGACAAAAACAGTTATATTATCTGCTTTTATATTTATAAGTATTGTGGTTGCCATTATTATCATGACGAGTCCGCAATACCACACACTATTAGCGCACCCTGATCCTAGAGAGGCAAGAGAAGTAATAGAAGCACTAGAAAAGGCAAGAGTTGATTACCAAGTTGATAATATGGGGTCTATTCAAGTTAAAAAGGGAGATGTTAATAGAGCAAATGCAGCAATGCTCCAAGAAGGGCTTCCAAGAGGTGGTGTGAGACTTGCAGATTTCACAGTAGGTGGTTTAGGAACCACTAGTGAACAAGAGAGAAGAGGATATCAAGAATACAAAGAAAAACACTTAGAAGCTACACTTAGAGAGATGGATAGTATACGAAATGCAGTTGTAAAATTAAGTATGCCTGAAAGAAGTGTTTTTTTTGGTGGAGATGGTCAAAGAGCCAAGGCAAGTGTTGCAATTGACGCTTATTATGAATTAACACAGCAGCAGATTAAAGGTATCGAAAGATTTGTAGCGAGTGCAGTAGAAGACTTGGCACCTGAGGATGTTACCATTTTAGATAACTATGCCAATATTTTAAATGATCAATCTGAAGATATGTTAGCTACCAACATTAACAGTCAGTTTGCATTAGAGCAAACGGTAAAGGTAGGGGTAGAAAAACAAGTAAAAGATTTGTTAATGGGACTTGCGGACAATGTGCGCGTAATGGCGAACTTAAATCTAGACTTTGATACATTAATCACTAATCAAGAGATATACGAACCTGTGGTAGATGGACAAGGCATCATTCGTAGTAGGGAAGAAAGAAGAGAGTCAGCAACTAATACAAGCGCTGCAGGTGGTGTGCCAGGTACTGACAGCAATATACCCAATTATCCAAATGAAGCAGGCGGGCAGACAGGAGAATTTAGGCTTTCTGATGAAGTGGTTAATTATGAGATAAATCGTACAGTTACACAGGCTACGAAGGCAATTGGAAAGCTCAATGAGCAGAGATCTTCCATAGCAGTAGCCATGTATTATACACAGTCACCACAACAAGCAGATGAAAATATTGCAAATGACGCGATTCCAAGGACTGAGATAGCAGACATTCAGCAGATGGTATCTGCAGCAACTGGTATACCAGTTCAAAATGTAACGGTGCAAATGCATGATGTGATGACGCAACCAGCTGTGAGTGAACCTATAAATGTGATGCAATTAGTAGATCAATATGGGTATTTACTGCTGATATTGGTTATTATTACGCTACTTGCGATAGCAATTTTAAAAAGAAATAAAGATATACAAGATGAGCAGCTTCAGCCTGCAGGTGCAGGCCAGTTAAAAAGGCCATACAATGAAGATGAACTTTTAGACATTGATTTAGAAGAAAAATCGGAGGTAAAAAAACAAATTGACAAATTTGTTAAGCAAAAACCAGAGGCGGTTGCCCAGTTACTTAGGAATTGGTTGTCAGAAGATTGGGATTAGGCAGAATCAAATAGATAAAACAATAGATATCTAATAGCTCGTATAAAGGGGGGAGACTATTGCCACGAGGAGTTAAAACAGATTTTGAAGGTAAAGAAAAGGCTGCAATGTTACTTATTGCGTTAGGTCCTGAAAAATCAGCACAAATTTTTAAACACTTAAAAGAAGAAGAAATAGAACAATTAACGCTTGAGATAGCAAATATAAGAACAGTAACACCAGAAGACAAAGAAAAAGTACTAGGGGAATTTTATCAGATTTGTCTTGCCCAAGAATACATTGCAGAGGGTGGTATCGGTTATGCTAAAGACATATTAGAGAAGGCTTTAGGCTCTCAAAAAGCAATGGAAGTTATCAATCGTTTGACAGTATCTTTGCAAGTGCGACCTTTTGATTTTGTACGCAAAGCAGATCCTAGCCAGTTGTTAAATTCTATACAAGGTGAGCATGCACAAACGATAGCACTTATTCTTGCATATTTACGTCCGCTGCAGTCGGCCAATCTGATATCTGCACTTCCACAAGACAAGCAAGCTGACGTTGCAAGGAGAATTGCTACCATGGATCGCACTTCACCAGAGGTTATAAAAGAAGTCGAGATTGTATTAGAAAAAAAATTATCTTCGTTTGTTACCGAAGATTATGCCACTGCAGGTGGCATACAGGCTATCGTTGACATTTTAAATTCTGTCGATCGTGGTACAGAAAAACATATTATAGAGACGCTTGAGATAGAAAATACAGACTTAGCAGAAGAAATCAAGAAAAGAATGTTTGTATTTGATGATATTGTTACATTGGACAACCGTTCTATTCAACGTTTCTTAAGAGAAGTTGAAAATAATGAGCTAGCACTTGCATTAAAAGGTGCAAGTGGAGAAGTTCAAAAAATTATCTTTAGCAATATGTCTAAACGTTTGGCAGAAATGATTGGAGAAGACATGGAATTTATGGGTCCTGTTCGTTTAAGAGATGTAGAAGAATCGCAACAAAAAATGGTAAATATTATTCGCAAACTGGAAGATGCTGGTGAGATAGTCATTTCCAGAGGAGGAGGAGATGAAATCATTGTCTAGGGTAATGAAAGCAATGCAGATAAATGTTGGAGAGCCTTTGACAATTGAACACATAAGAAGGCAGATTATCAATGACCAAAAAAAATCTTCAAAGTCTGATGACTCTTTGGGGCAAGAAAGCCTAGACCAAACAAAACAACAAGTAAAAGAAATGCTTGAAGCTGCAAAAGAGAAAGCGCAGCACATCATAGATGAAGCGATGAAACAGGCAGAGCAACTTAAAGCATCAGCCTTGCAACAAGCAAGAGAAGAAGGATATCAAAAAGGTCATCAAGAAATAAAAGAGCAAGCCGATGAGCTGTTAAGTGATGTAACGCGACTGCACCAAAAGGCGCAAGAAAAATACCAGACAGCACTAAAAGAAGCTGAAAAAGATATTATTAAAATGGTTTTAGACATTGCACAAACCATATTAGGTGATGAAATCGAAAATAGGCAGCAAGCCATTGTTCTACTCGTTTCAAATACACTTATACAGTGCACCGAAGTTGAAACCGTTACCGTAAGAGTTTCACCAGATACATACGATACGGTAGACGCCTACAAAGAAGAGATTGCCAAAAAGGCTTCTTTTTCTGGAGAAATAATACTTAAAAAAGATGTATCACTGCCGCGTGATGGATGTGTTGTTGAAACACCCGTTGGGAATATAGATGCAAGTATACATGTTCAACTGAAAGAAATTGAAAAAGCCTTCATGGAAGCATTTAGAAGTGCATCTTAATATAGAATTTATTTGAGTATGAAATGAGTGATAGTATGAAAACTGCCATTAATTTTGATAAATATTATGATATTATACACAACAAAAATCATGTGTGCTATTGGGGAAGAGTCTCACAAGTTGTAGGACTGACAATTGAAGCATGTGGCCCAGCAGTCAACATCGGAGAGCTTTGCTCCATCCAGACAAGACGGGGCACAGCGCATATTATGGCAGAAGTGGTAGGATTTAAGCAGGATAAAATATTATTGATGCCTTTAGGTGAAATGAGTGGTATTGGTCCTGGCAGTTTAGTCTATGCAGTGGGATATCCGTTAAGTGTACAAGTAGGACAAGCACTAATTGGTAGGGTATTAGATGGATTAGGCAATCCAATTGATGGGAAAGGACCACTATCTTGTGATTTACATTATCCTGTTCACAATGTACCGCCTCCACCCCTATCGCGTAAAAGAATAGATAGCATCCTGCCAATGGGCATAAAGGCAGTTGATGGTTTACTTACAATAGGTAAGGGACAGCGTATTGGTATTTTTGCGGGAAGTGGTGTGGGTAAGAGCACACTTATGGGAATGATTGCTCGCAATACTCATGCAGATGTCAATGTTATTGCACTGATAGGAGAAAGAGGAAGAGAGGTTAGAGAATTTATAGAGAAGGATTTAAAAGAAGAAGGGGTAGCGCGTTCGGTTATTGTTGTAGCAACTTCTGACCAACCTGCGCTTATTCGTTTAAAGGGGGCCTTATTAGCAACATCGATTGCAGAATATTTTAGGGATGAAGGTAGTGATGTTGTTTTGTTAATGGATTCACTTACGCGTTTCGCAATGGCGCAGCGAGAAGTAGGCTTAGCGATTGGAGAACCTCCTGTATCTAGGGGATATACACCTTCGGTTTTTGCACTACTTCCTAAGCTACTAGAGCGTGCAGGCAATTCGGACAAGGGTTCTATTACAGGCTTATATACAGTATTAGTAGATGGTGATGATATGAATGAACCTGTTACCGATACAGCGAGAGGCATTTTAGATGGACACGTGATGCTATCTAGAAGTTTAGCCAACAAAAATCACTATCCAGCCATTGATGTTTTAGCTAGTATTAGTAGGGTAATGACAGATGTCGTTTTACCTGAACAGCAGCAATTAGCCAATAACATAAAGAAAGTAATGGCAGTCTATAAGGAAGCAGAAGATTTGATTAATATTGGTGCATATGTAAAAGGGAGTAATGAAGAGATTGATTATGCGATTGATTGCATCAAAGACATTATTGCTTTTTTACAGCAGGAAGTACATGAGGGATTTACGTATCAGAAGGTATTAGATGAAATGAATAAGTTGCTCGAGCCACCAAAACAATAAAATCTAAAGGGGATGGAGTAAAATGTCCGTTTTTCGATATCGACTTCAACCGATTTTGAGCATCAAAGAGCGTATGGAAGAACATGAGAAAAATAAATTAGGCAAAGAAATGAGAAAACTAGATCAAGAAGAAAAAAAGCTTCAGCATATTTATGGCAAACAACATAATTGTTTTGGCAATATTGTGGCAGAAAGCAATCAAGGCATACAAGCACATAGACTTCAACAATATCAGTGCTACCTAACAGATATCAATCGCCAGTTAGATTACCAGACCGAGAATGTAGGAAAAGCTTCTAAAGATGTTGAGAAGCAAAGAGAGCAGCTAATAGAGGTAGCGAAAGAAAAAAAGATGTTAGAAGTATTAAGAGAGAAAAAAAGGCATGCGTTTATATATGAGCAAAACAAGCAGGAAGAAAAAAGAGTGGATGAACTTATCAGTTATAAATATACAAATAAGTAGGTGGGGGATATATGCCAGCAACACAGAAAACGATGACACCAAAAGACAAAAAGAAGAAAGGCTTAGGAGAAAATACTATTGTAAAATCATTATTAATTCTTGTTATCTTGATGCTGATAGCTTTACCTGCTTTACTTGTCAAATATGATATTAACGGTATTGGTCAAAAAACAAGACCACTATTACAAGACATACCTTATGTACAGCAAATATTGCCGCCTAAACCTGATCCTGAAGACCCAACATATATGAGCAGACAGGAATTGTTTGATCGATATATCATCTATCAGTACGAATATGAACAAGCATATAATGAAGTGCAGCAGCTAAAGGCAGAACTTAGAAAGTTAGAAGAGATACAAAAAGAATATCACAAATTTGCACAATCGGTAGAACAGTTGAATCAAGATAGAATAGCGTTAGAAGAAGAAAGAGAACAACTCGAGCAAAACAAACAAAGTTTTTATAATGACATCAAAAACGAAGTACCAAAAGACTTTAGAGTATATTTTGAAACTATCGATAGAGAAACAGCAGAAAGGCTGTATGAAGAGATTTTAAAAGAAGAGAATGCAGATAAACAAATGCAAGCATATGCTTCTTATTATCAACGAATGGAAGCAGATACTGCAGCTAGAATATTTGAAGAAATGGGAAGTGCACAGATAGATTTGATTGTTGCAACAATTAAGGTTATGAACAGAAATGAAGCATCTGATATTATTGCAGCAATGGATATGCGATTTGCGGCACGCATTACATCACGGCTATCAGAGGAATATTTAGAGTAGAAAGTTGGATAGGCACATAGACGCTAAGCATTGTTTAGCGATTATGAATAGATAAAGGCATCTTGAAGGGAGGTGAAAATATGCAAATGGATTATTGTTTTATTAAAGGGGGCTCACACTGCACCAATCCAAGCACTATGTTTGTTTCTACAAACAGCAAAAACCATCGTAATGATGCTGGTCAGTTTGATGCGGTATTTAGAAGGACACAAAATGAGAAAAGAGATACACAGCCTCAGCAGCGAAGTGGCGTTTCGGCTCATGCAGACAATAGGCGTCAGTCTACGACTTTTCAGGATGAAGGCATATCAAGACAAGTTCAAAATATCGTCAATGATAAGCAGCAGGTAGAAAAGTCGCAGCAAGAGGTACAAGATGATGCTATGAAAATGCTACTTTCAATGTTAGCAGAAGGTCAGATAGATATGGAGCAGTTGGCACTGCTAGAAGTGGAATATGCGCAGGAGATAGAAATGCTAAGTAGTGTTGAAAGTGTAGAAATATTAGCAACTGAACTGCAAACACAAAATGATTTTTCATTGACAGAGCAGCTTGTAATATTGGAAAAGTTATATGACCTCATTGAGCAAATGCAGCTTGAAAATTTGGAAGAAGAAAAGGGAATAAATGATGAATTAGATGCAATTTTAGCACTCTTAGCTAAAAAAATGCAAGAAGGCAAACAAAAGATTGAAAACCTTGATGATGCAAATACAGCAGTCCAAAGAGGAATTGACCAGACGGCTTATCACGTTAATCAACATCAAGCACAGCAAAAGCATAACCAAGATATAGCGCAGCAAGAGGATGCACAAGGCCTAGAAGAAGATGGCATACTTGCTTTAAAAGAGAGTGAAGGCAAAGAAAATTATCAGCAAGAAGAGCAGCAAGATGAAGGAGATTTAAACTTGCAAGGTAAAGTCGAAGTTATTAACCTCGAGTCTGGAAAAGAGGAACAGCTAGATATGTATTTTAATGACATTCTAGAAATAAAAGAAGAGACTGCATCGGTTGAAAGCGTTAAAAAAGCAGTGACAATGCCTAGTGCTGAAAGAACCAATATATTTAATCAAGTGGTAGAAAGTGCAAAGGTAGTTTTGCAGGAAGGAAAGTCTGAAATGACTTTGCAGTTAAAACCAGAGCATCTTGGAAGATTATCGGTAGAAATTGTAACAGAAAGAGGTATTATGATGGCAAGATTTGAAGCAGAAAGCCAACAAGTAAAAGAGATTATTGAATCAAACTTGTCGTTGCTAAAAGATGCACTCGAAAGCCAAGGACTAAATGTACAGGGCTTTAGTGTATCAGTAGGTCAGCAAAATGCACAAAGACAAGCATTTCAGCAGTCTTCACGTGCAAAAACAAATAAAATATCTAGTGAAGAAATAACGAGACAAAATAATCAATATTCACAAGAAAGTATCGTAGTTAATCCCTATGATATTTCTAACAGTAGCATTGACTTTACTGCATAAGAAAGGGGGATGAAAATGTCAGTAGAAAATGTGTATAATAACCGGATTGTACAAGATTATTTCACTGATCTTACCAGTCGCAATACAGATGGATTAGGCAAAGATGATTTTTTGAATTTATTAGTAACGCAGCTTAAATATCAAGATCCATTAAAGCCGATGGAAGATAAAGAATTTATTGCACAAATGGCGCAGTTTTCCGCACTAGAGCAGATGCAAAATATGAACCAAACGTTTAACGATGTAAAGGCTTTTAGTATGATTGGTAAGGCGGTCGCAGCGCTGATTCAAGATGAAAAGGAAGAGCTAAAAGAAGTTGTTGGTGTGGTAGAGAGTGTACGTATTGCAAACGGTAGAACATATGCACAGGTAGATGGTAGAGACATTGCCATAAGTGATATTACTGATGTATTTGAAATACCACCCAAAAGGGAGACGCAAAACATTACCGAATATACGGGGATGGTTGGTAAAAATGTAACAGCGATTTTCCTAGACGGTGAAAACGGGCATAAAGTTGATATAAATGGTGATGTAAAAGAAATTAGCCTTATTGAAGATACGGTATATACTAAAATGGATAATGTAGAGGCGTGGCTTCATGATGTGAAGATAGAGGCAGACGAAGTATTTACCGATATGGAGACTTATTTAAGTGACAATATGGACAAAGAGGTTACGCTGGTTATTAGAGAGAAAGCGTTAGCTGAAGATGAAACAATCCCTAATGTAACAGTAAAAGGTATCTTGAGAAATGTTGAAATGGACGAAACATCTCAGCTTATGAAAGTAAGCCTCGATGGCGTGCAGGTTCCAGCAAATAATATACTGAGTATTCGATAGAAGATGGTGGATAGGATGAATAATATGACCAATATTGTTGGGAAGCCAATGAGTACCACCGGCAAACCAATTTTTCCAGCGCAGAAGCCCAGAGTAAATATAACAGAAAAACCAACAGGAAATTTTTCTACGTATTTACAACAAGCAGTAGAGGGTAATAACACTATTAGATTTTCGAAACATGCGCAGGCACGGTTAAAAGATAGAAATATTCAAATGAGTGCGGTACAGCTACAAAAAATTAATGATGCCGTTTGCAAAGCAGAGAAAAAGGGTATTAAAGAATCGTTGGTACTCATGGATAATCTAGCATTGGTGGTAAGTGTAAAAAATAAGACAGTAATTACTGCTGTAAACAATAAAGAAATAAAAGAAAATGTATTTACAAATATTGATGGTGCCGTCATTGTATGATAGCCGGACCTTAAAAGGAGGCGAATCATTCCTAAATGACAGACGGAATGAAACAAGACGGTTTAAAAAGGAGGTCAAAGAAGTATGATGAGATCAATGTTTTCTGGTGTGTCAGGATTAAGAGCACATCAGAACAGGATGGATGTAGTCGGTAATAACATTGCCAATGTCAATACCGTAGCATTTAAATCAAGTAGAGTAACATTCCAAGAAGTATTTACCCAGACCATTCGTGGTGCTTCTTCACCAGATAGTGCAACAGGTCGTGGTGGAACGAACCCAATGCAAGTAGGTCTAGGGATTTCGGTGGCTTCTATTGATACGATTTTCACAAGAGGAAGCTTACAAAGAACGGATAACCCAACGGATTTAGCGATTGAAGGAGAAGGATTTTTCATTGCACGAGGAAGCAGTGCAGATACGTATCAGTTTACGCGTGCAGGCAACTTTGGAATAGATAAGCATGGAAACTTAGTGAATCCGAATGGGCTACGTGTGTATGGTTGGCATCACCGTGTAGAAGGTAGTAAAACAGAATTTGATGCAGAGCAAGAAATTCAGCCAATTAACATCTTTCGAGATGATGAGAATGGTAACAAAAGAATTATTCCTGCAAGCCACACTTCGCGTGTAGCTTTTTCAGGAAATTTGAATTCTTCATATGTGGCATTATCAAGTAATGGTAATGACTTGAATTCAGCAGAAACACATGATATAGACGATATTCAAACCGCACTTGACAGTACACCAGGCCTTCAAACGTTTGCAGTGCCGTATACCATTTATGACAAACTGGGAAATGATCATACCATTACGTTAACATTTGTGAAAAATGATGCAAACGCTAATGAATCAGAGTGGTTTTGGTATGCAGCAGATGTGCTAGATGAAAACAATGATCCATTGCAAGGATTTTTAATGTTTAATGAAGATGGACAAGTTGTACAAGGTGATCCACATGATACAAGCCCTTTACAAACAATCATTCCACCTCTAGATTCTGGAACGGATAAGTTTGATGTGGTATTTGATTTTACTAGTATAACGCAATTTAGAGGAGATGGTTCGGTTAAAGCAATGGATGTCAACGGGTATAGATCAGGAGAATTTGTTACCATGAATGTAGGCTCAGATGGTCTAATTACAGCTATCTATAGTAATGGTGAACAGCAGGCAGTAGGACAAATTGCATTGGCTTATTTTGAAAATCCAAGTGGACTTCAAAAGACAGGCGGCAATCTTTATATTCCTACTACAAACTCAGGTGATTTTGATAAAGGGTTAAAGCCTGGCTCAGCAGGCGTAGGAACACTCAATCCAGGGACGCTAGAAATGTCGAATGTAGACTTATCAAGAGAGTTTACAGAAATGATTACGACACAAAGAGGTTTTCAGGCAAACTCTAGGATTATTACTACATCTGATGAGATGCTTCAAGAACTAGTAAACTTGAAACGTTAATCATTAAAAAAGTAGGATGAGGGCAGGAATAATGCCTGCTCCATCCCTTTCATATCTCGAAAACAATCGAAAAATGAAAGTTTATGTTGTGAAACATGAAGGAGTTGTGGTATGATAAAGGTAACGCGATTTAATGGAAAAGAGTTTTATGTGAATTGTGATTTGATTGAATTTTTAGAGTCAACACCTGATACAGTTATTACCACAACAACAGGTAAAAAGATAGTGGTAAATGAAACAGTAGAAGAGGTAATTAAGCGAATTATTACTTTTAAAGGAAAAATTTATCGTTATCCAAACAACAATGAATAGTTTAAAGTAGTTGTAAAGGATATAAAGTGGGGTGTATGCATGGATATTGCTACGATAATCGGTTTTATTTTAGGCAGTGTTTTTATTTTAACATCAATATCTTTGGCAGGTAATTTGGGGTGGTTTTTTAGTTTTTCATCTATTATGATTGTAGCGGGTGGAACAAGTTGTGCTACCATGATTAATTATCCTATCAGTAAATTTTTAAATGCATTTAAAACATTAAAGCATGTTTTACGGGTCAAACAACTAGAACCTGCAAATGTCATTAGTATTATCATTGAACTAGCGAATGTGGCAAGAAAAGAAGGACTCCTTGCATTAGAAGAGGCAGGTGATAAGATTGATGATGAATTTTTAAAAAAGGGTGTTTTGCTTATTGTAGATGGTACTGACCCAGAACTTGTGCGTAGCATTTTAGAAACAGAACTTATCTTTATAGAAGGAAGGCATAAAGAGAGTCAAGGTATTTTTGAGACAATGGGTACACTTGCACCTGCTTTTGGAATGATAGGTACATTAATAGGTCTTATTGCTATGCTACAGCAGTTAGAAGATCCGTCTACATTAGGACCTTCGATGGGAATTGCACTCATTACAACTTTTTATGGGACGCTCCTTGCCAATTTTGTATTTTTGCCAATTGCAGGCAAATTAAAAACACGAAGTGCAGAAGAAATTTTACTTAAAGAAGTTATAATAGAAGGATTATTGTCTATACAAGCAGGTGAAAATCCTAGAATTATTGAAGAAAAGCTCAAAGCATTCTTACCACCGATCGTTCGTCAACAAGTGGGTAAAAAAGACCAACCGGAGCAGACGGATGAGGTAGGTGCTGAGGTATGAGAAAGAAAAACAAAGAAGAAGTACAAGCAGGTGCTCCAGCATGGATGGCGACGTATGGAGATATGGTAACGCTACTTTTGGTGTTTTTTGTAATGCTTTTTGCAATGTCTACTATCGATAATGTTAAATTTATGCAGATGATTCAATCCATACAAGGATCGGTTGGCATTAATTACCAAGGGGAGTCCATAACAGATGATGATTTGCTTGCTGATAATAATATAATAGAGAAAGAAAGACAAGAAATCCTAGACGAGCTGCAAGAAAGAGAGTATCAAAAAGATATTGAAGATATGGAAAATATTTATAATCAAATTAGCGCATATATTCAGGAGAACAATTTAGGGGACTCGGTAGAAATTACCAAAGAAAAACCGGGCATTTTGATTCGATTTACCGATAATGTTTTATATGATTCAGGAAAAGCAGATTTGAAGGTAGATGCAAAACAGATTTTAACAAATATGGCGTCTGTTTTCGAGCAGTTTGATAAATATATTCGTGTAGAAGGTCATACAGACAACGTGCCAATAAATAACGAAGAATTTGACAGCAACTGGGAATTATCAGGTCAAAGAGCCGCGAATGTGGTAAAATATTTTATTGAAGAAAATAATATTAACCCGAAGCGTTTATCATTTAGTGGATATGGGGAGTATCATCCTGTTTCTGATAATGATACGGTTGAAGGAAGACAAAAAAATAGGCGTGTAGACGTGGTGATTTTAAGAGATTATGTATCAGGTGTAATTTCTACCAGTGAGGGGGATATAGATGACGAAAGGTAATATATTATTGTTAGGCATTATAGGCACACTCCTGTTAGTGATTGCTTTTGGGATTGGGTGGTTAGTATATACAGGCAACCAGCCAGAAAAAGATTATACGGAGAACAATGAACCTAAATATGACTTAAGTAGATCCGTTCTTTTTCCGGTAGGATCAGAAGCTATTATTTCCAATTTAAACACAGGCGATGTCAGAGACAGACGTGTCATTAGAGTAAGATTGAATCTAAGAATAGCTGACAATAAAATGGTAACCGAGTTAGAGACAGATAGGGCAGTCATTATTGATGAAATTATAACAATTTTAAGGGCTAAGACACCAGCAGAAGTTATTCAGCCAGAGGCAAAAGAAATGATTAAAAAAGAGATTATTGATGCGCTCAACACCTGTTTTAACACGGATAAAATTTTAGATGTCTATTTTGAAGAATTTATTGTACAGTAGGGGGGAGGAACAATGGGTGATATTTTATCACAAAATGAGATTGATGATTTACTGAAGGCCTTAAATACAGGCGAACTTGATGTCGATCATATGCAAACCACTACACAAGAAAAAAAGATTCGTGAATATGACTTTAAGCGGCCAAGCAAATTTGCAAAAGACCATTTAAGAACCTTAAATATTATTCATGAAACATATTCAAGATACATCACAAACTTTCTTTCAGGTTATTTAAGAACGCTTGTACATGTAGAAGTGATGTCGGTTGAAGAAATTAGTTATCATGAATTTAGCAATTCCATTTCTAATCCTGCTGTGCTAGGGATTGTAGATTTTATTCCTTTAAATGGGCATATAATTTTTGAAATAAATCCAAATATTATTTTTGCGCTCATTGACCGCATTTTAGGTGGAACTGGCCTGGGAATAGAAAAAGTAAGAGGATTTACTGAGATTGAGCTCTCGATTATTGAACGTATTATGAATCAAATGCTAGGTCTTATGAAAGAGCCTTGGGAAAATGTGATTGAGCTAAAACCAAAGTTAGAGCGCATAGAGACAAATTCTCAATTTGCTCAAATTATTAATCCAAATGAAATGGTTGCACTGATAACATTAGATACAAAAGTAGGTGATATAAAAGGGATGATGAATATATGTATCCCACACCTTGTAGTTGAGCCAGTTATCGCTAAACTCAGTACAAAGCATTGGTTTGGGACACTGCAAAAAGAAATATCGCCACAATCAAAAAAAACCATCGAAAATAAAATTGAAAAAACACCCATACCACTTAAAGTATTATTAGGAAAAACAAATATAACAGTTAGTGATTTTATTGGATTGCAAAAAGGCGATGTGATTCAACTAGATAGTACGCTAAATAGTGAGTTAGATATTTTAGTTGGCAATATGTTAAAGTTTCGTGGAAAGCCGGGTGTAAAAAGCAACAAAGTATCTGTGAAAGTCACAGAAATTATAAGAGGGGAGGAGGATGATTAATGAGTGATATGCTTTCTCAGGCAGAAATAGATGCTTTATTAAATGGTACAGGTGGTGATGATGCACAAGAAGAAGATATGATACAAGATATAGGCGATATGACTTTTACTGCAGATGAAGCGGACACATTAGGGGAAGTGGGTAACATTAGTATGGGTACTGCAGCGACCACGTTGTTTACTTTATTAGGGCAGAAGGTAATGATTACAACACCAAAAGTGAGTGTAACAAGTTGGAATAACTTAGCTAGCGCACACGTTATTCCTTATGTTGCGGTAAAAGTTAAATATACAGAAGGATTAGAAGGGACAAATCTGCTGATTCTGAAAGAAAAAGATACGAAAATCATTACTGATCTCATGATGGGGGGAGATGGGCAAAACAATGATGGTGAACTATCAGAATTGCATTTAAGTGCTATTAGTGAAGCTATGAATCAGATGGTTGGTTCATCCTCTACATCATTGTCTTCGATGTTTAATAAGAAGATTGACATTTCCCCACCAAATGCGTTTTCAATCAACTTTAATAGCGATGAGCCTTTTGGGGAATTCGATTATGATGAACAAATTGTACAAATTGCTTTTAGAATGGTGGTTGGTGATTTAATTGACAGTGAAATTATGCAGCTTATTCCAATGACGTTTGCAAAGGATCTTGTAAGTAATTTATTAAATGTAGAGCAAGATGTAGAGCAAGATGTAGAGCAAGATGTAGAGCAGTCACAAGAAGTTCCACAGCAATCTATGCATCAGCAACCGCAAACACAGCAAGTTCAGCAAAAGCCGTCTATTTCAAGGTCAATGCAATCAAGTGGAGGGGCAATGGATATGTCTAGTGAGTCGCAAGCAAACCAGACGATTAAGACGCCCGTTAATGTTCAACCTGCTAGTTTTCAGAATTTTGAAGAAGTGGCGATAACAGTAGAAAAAGAAAATATTAGTTTGATTATGGATGTACCACTTGAGATTACTGTTGAATTGGGAAGAACAAAAAGGCTTATCCGTGATATTTTAGAATTTGTGCCTGGTTCAATCATTGAA
Organism: Clostridia bacterium; assembly: GCA_007117465.1. Lineage (GTDB taxonomy): Bacteria > Bacillota > Clostridia > SK-Y3 > SK-Y3 > SKGK01. The sequence goes on from SKGK01000053.1 coordinate 39,707, forward strand.
TTGGACAAATTAGCAGGAGAGCCGACTGATATTTTGGTTAATGGAAAAATAATAGCAAAAGGCGAAGTAGTCGTAATTGATGAAAGCTTTGGTATCCGTATTACAGATATAGTAAACCCTTCAAAGAGAATATAGCTTTTGCATTTATAAATGCAATCGAGGCATTGCTTTTTTATATATTTTGTGGTTTACTATTAGTATATTATAAATAAAGAGAGGGGTTAAACATGAGTAAGAGAGTTTTAATCGTAGATGATGCAGCTTTTATGAGAATGATGATCAAAGATATACTATCAAAAAATGGATATGATATAGTAGGAGAAGCAGAAAATGGTGCAAAGGCAATCGAAAAATATAAAGAGTTAACACCAGATTTGGTAGTTATGGATATAACAATGCCTGAGGTTGATGGCATTACAGCTGTCAAAGAGATTAAAAAAATAAATGCTGATTCCAAAATTGTAATGTGTTCTGCGATGGGTCAGCAGGCAATGGTAATTGAATCAATACAGGCAGGTGCGAAAGATTTTATTGTAAAACCATTTCAAGCAGAACGCGTACTTGAAGCGATTAAAAAGGTGATTGGCTAAGAATAGAAAGGACTATGAGATGTTACTTGTTACTACAAATATGCTAGGTTATGCAGTGCAAATTTTCACAGGGTTATTTGTTTTTGTATGTATTCTTTTTTTAACGTATATAGCAACAAAGTATATTGCTAAAAAATCATCTTTTGCGATGAAAAGTAAGCATTTAAAAGTTATTGAAAGTATATCTCTTGGGATGGATAAAACAATTTTTTTAGTACAAGCAGGAGATAAAAAAATGCTCATAGGTGTTTGTGGCAAAAATATGCAATTTTTGTCAGAAATAACATTGACAGATGTAGAGATTGAGAAGCAAGATAATGGTGTTAAGACAATGAATTTTTCCAAAGTGCTTACAAAATATCTGCATAAAGATAGTGTGCATAAAAAGACAGTAAATAGCAATGTGGCTAGCAATGTAGATAAAATCAGACAATCCTTTAATATGTTTAAAAAGAATAAGCAAGCTGGAGAGGAAAATTCGGATGAAGAGAAATAAATGGTTACAAAAAGTGGGGCTTATTTTACTTGTAGCCTTTATGGTCATTATTGGGACAACTTCTTTTGTTTATGCGCAGCCAGAAGTGCCATTTGTAAATGAACTGTTAGAAAATGTAGAGAATAGACAAGATGTATCTGTCAGCCTTCAAATATTGTTTTTACTCACAATTTTATCGTTGGCACCAGCCATATTAATTATGATGACCTCATTTACACGTATTATTATTATATTATCGTTTGTAAGAAGGGCATTAGGTACACAGCAAATGCCACCTAATCAAGTAATGGTTGGATTAGCGCTTTTTCTAACTTTTTTTATTATGGCACCTATTGCGACAAATATTAATGATAACGCACTCCAGCCATACTTAGATGAAGAAATTGACCATGAAGTAGCTTTAGCGCTTGCCACTGATCCAATACGTGAATTTATGCTAAAAAATACGCGAGAGAAAGATCTTGCGTTATTTGCTAATCTTAATGGTGAACCAATAGGAGAAGTAGTGGAAGAAATCCCGATGCGCGTTGTTATTCCATCATTTATTATTAGTGAACTTAAGACGGCTTTTCAATTTGGTTTTATATTATATATTCCTTTTTTAGTACTAGACATGGTTGTTGCTAGTACACTGATGGCAATGGGCATGATGATGCTTCCGCCTGTAATGATTTCTTTGCCGTTTAAGATTTTATTATTTGTTATGGTAGATGGATGGAATCTTCTGACGCAATCCATTGTGACAAGTTTTAACTTGTAAGCAATATTTTATACTTAAAAGAAAAGCAAGACAAAAATGGGGTGAATGAAATGGAACAGGGTCTTGTCATTGATTTAGCGCAAAGCGCGCTGATGACAACTTTGATGGTGGCAGCACCAATGCTTGGATTGGGGTTATTAGTGGGATTGACCGTAAGTATTTTTCAAGCAACAACACAAATTAGTGAACCAACCCTTGCGTTTGTGCCTAAGATTATTGCAGTACTAGGGGCTATTATTATTTTTGGACCCTGGATGCTTACAACCGTGGTTGAATTTACAGAGAATTTGTTTGTTAATATGAATCAGTTTATACGTTAGTAAAGGAAGAGTATAATGGAGACAGTGCTTATAGAGATAATGCATTATTTATATATATTTATATTGGTTTTAGTACGCGTAACGGCATTGTTTATTCTTACACCTATTTTTGGAACCAAAAATACACCCTCAATGTTGAAAGTAGGGTTAGGGGCAATTATTGCGCTTATAATCGTTCCCACTATAACAGGTGGAGAAGTGTATCAATCGTTAAGTTTGATTGCATATGCAGGGATTGTTATAAGAGAGTTTTTAGTAGGTCTATTGCTAGGATTTGTGACCTATATGGCATTTATAGCATTATATGTGGCAGGTCAGATCATTGATATGCAAATGGGATTTGGTATTGTCAGTGTGATAGATCCACAAAGTGGCGAGCAAATTCCAGTAATCGCAAACATCTATAACATTATTGCACTGCTTTTGCTCTTGTCATTAAACGGTCATCACATGATTATTACATCGATTTTTTATAGTTATCATGTTTTGCCCGTAGGGATGCTTTCTTTTACGCCATATCTACTGACAAATATTGTAGGTATATTCACGCAGATGTTTATTTTAGGGTTTACAGTTGCTGCACCAGTTATCGCTGTATTATTTCTTACAAATGTTCTGCTAGGTATTTTAGCAAAAACAGTTCCACAAATGAATGTATTTGTTGTGGGTATGCCGCTAAAAATTGCAATCGGACTACTGATGCTTGCAGTACTGCTTCCGATGTTTCCCATTATTATGGATAGTATTGTAAATGGTATGATGAATAATTTAAGTACAATTTTAAAGGATATGATACTGAGATGAGCATGCAATTATTTTACATTGATATTCAGCTATTTGCAGACAAGGATGAGAAGACCGAGAAAGCAACGCAAAAACGCAGGAGAGATTCTAGGCAAGAAGGTCAAGTATTGCAAAGCAGAGAGATTAAATCGGCACTTACCATACTGTTTGCCTTCTTTTCACTAAAGTTTATTGGTGGATATATGTATGAGCAACTTGTTGTTTTTACGCGCCAGACATTTATACATTACACCATTCAGACAAATTTGCTGGCAGAAGACAATATTATGCCCTTTGCTATAGAAATTTTGTTATTGCTTTTTAAAATTATGGCACCGTTTTTTGGGGTTGTAGTAATTGTGGCATTGGTGTCGAGTTATATGCAGGTAGGGTTTTTATTTACCACCAAACCGTTAAAACCCAAGCTGGAAAAGATTAACCCACTTAAAGGTCTTAAGCGAATGTTTTCAGTTAATTCTCTAGTAGAGCTAGTTAAGTCAATTTTTAAGATTGTTGTTGCAGGATTAGTAGGGTATTATTATATACTTGGACAGATACCGAGTATTATGCAACTATTAGATCAACAAGTAGGGCAGATTGTTATTTTTATTGCTAATCTTGTTTTAAATTTAGCACTTAGAATGGGTGTAGCGCTAGTAATACTAGGAGTTGTAGATTATCTTTTTCAATGGAAAAAATACGAAAAAGATTTAATGATGACAAAGCATGAAGTAAAGGAAGAACATAAACAGGTGGATGGCAATCCGCAGATTAAATCCAAGATACGACAAAAGCAGCGTGAGTCATCGGTTAGGCGAATGATGACAGAAGTACCAAAAGCAGATGTTATTATTACCAATCCCACGCATTATGCGGTAGCGATTAAGTATGATACAGAGATTGCAGATGCACCTATTGTAGTAGCCAAAGGACAAGATTATGTGGCACTTAGAATTAAAGAGATTGGGAAGGAACATCATATAGAGATTGTAGAGAATAAGCCGCTTGCAAGGTCGTTGTTTGATGCAGCACAGATAGGAGAGCAAATTCCGCCGGATCTGTTTCAAGCAGTTGCTGAAGTTTTGGCATTTGTATATAGTATGAAATAGTATTTTAGTTTATAGCGAATTTTCTTGGAATTTTACAAAAAAAGTGATATAATAGAGAGTGAGGTAATAAAAGCAGAAATTTGGTCAGTATCAATTAAGTTAAGGGAGGTAATAAGGTGAGATTTAACAATCTATCCGTGCCAATTGTAATTATAGCAGTTATTCTTATTATTATCATACCGATACCATCGGTTTTATTGGATGTACTACTGGCTGTAAATATCTCACTAGGATTACTGATTTTGCTTAATACGATTTATGCAAAAGATGCGTTGCAATTTTCGATTTTTCCTTCTCTTTTGTTGGTTACGACATTGTTTAGATTGGCACTAAATATTTCTTCTACCAAATTAATTTTGTCAACTGGGGAGCCAGGAGATGTGATACAAGCTTTTGGGGGTTTTGTAATACAGGGAGAAGTGGTTGTTGGTTTAATCGTATTTTTAATTATTACCATTGTACAGTTTTTAGTTATTACAAAAGGTGCAGAACGTGTATCAGAAGTAGCGGCTAGATTTACATTAGATGCAATGCCCGGTAAACAAATGGCGATTGATGCTGATTTAAATACGGGATTAATTAGCGAACTAGAAGCGCGAGATAGAAGAAAACAAATACAGCAAGAGGCAGATTTTTATGGTGCTATGGATGGTGCTAGTAAATTTGTGAAAAATGATGCGATTGTAGGTATTGTTATTACTCTTATTAATATTGTAGGGGGATTTGTGCTAGGCTCACTCAGAGGAGAAGGTGGACTCGTAGAACTCATGGGTATTTACACCAACTTAACGGTAGGAGATGGCTTAGTAACGCAGATTCCTGCACTCATGATTTCGGTAGCTACTGGTTTTATTATTACAAGAGCGGCTTCTGATTCTAACTTAAGTGATGATTTGTTAAAGCAAATTTTCCAAAATTCTACCGTCATGTTTTTAGCAAGCGCTGTTGCATTTTTATTAGCAATGGTACCTGGACTACCGGTGTTTCCGTTTTTTGTATTATCCATTATACTGCTTTTATCTGGATATAATGTGAAAAAAGCATTGCAGAAAAATGAAATGCAAAAAGAGGTAGATGTAGAAGAAAGCGAAGTAGAAGAAATTAGAAGGCCAGAAAATGTAGTTTCATTACTGCAAGTAGACCCTATTGAGCTTGAATTTGGGTATGGAATTATTCCACTTGCAGACTCAAACCAAGGGGGAGATTTGCTAGACAGAGTGGTAATGATAAGAAGACAGATTGCACTAGATATGGGAATGGTGGTGCCGATTATACGTCTTCGTGATAATATTCAACTGAGTCCAAATGAATATGTAATTAAGATTAAAGGCATTGAAGTGTCTAAGGGCAATTTAATGCTTGACCATTATATGGCGATGAATCCTGGCACTGTAGATGAACAGGTTGAAGGTATACAAACAGTAGAACCTGCATTTGGTCTACCAGCGACTTGGATTAACGAAGCCCAACGAGAAAAAGCAGAAATGTTAGGATATACAATTGTAGATCCGCCATCTGTAATTGCTACACATCTTACTGAAATGATTAAAAAGCATACGCATGAGTTATTAAGTAGACAAGATGTGCAGACACTCATTGACAATATTAAAGAAAATCATTCCGCATTAGTAAATGAATTAATACCAAAGCAAATGTCTTATGGAGAGATACAAAAGGTGCTGGCTAATTTACTAAGAGAAGGCATTTCAATTCGAGACTTAGTGACGATTTTAGAGACAGTAGCCGATTACATTGCGGTTACGCGTGATACAGATGTACTTACTGAATATGCAAGACAGAGCCTAAAAAGAGCAATTTCAAGTAAATATATTAGTAATTACAAAGCGAGTGTAATCACGCTTGATCCGCATTTAGAGCAAACTATTATGGATTCTGTACAACAAACAGAGCAAGGCTCTTATTTAGCACTAGAACCAAGTATGACACAAAAAATTATTAACGAAGTATATACACAAATTCAAAAAGTATTAACAATGGGACAGCAGCCCATTGTATTAACGTCACCGATGGTTCGCTTGTATTTTAAGCGATTGACTGAACAAGCAATTTCAGATTTAATTGTATTATCATATAATGAGTTAGACGCATCTATTGAAGTTCAATCAGTTGGGATGGTGAGTTTATAACCATGAAAATCAGAAGATATATTGGTAAAGATACGCATGAAGCAATGAAAAAGGTGCGTGTAGATTTGGGTAGTGATGCAATTATTTTAAATACACGCAAGATAAAGCAAAAAGGCATCTTAAATCTTTTTTCAAAACCGTTAGTAGAAGTGTTAGCCGCAGTTGATCGCGTTGCTCAGCAAGAACAAGAAAGTGCGGTTAAGCCTATTTATGATAAGAAACCTGATATAGCCATAAAACCTAAAATAGCAGAAACAAGAGCATACAGTATGCAAGCAAATCAAGGGCAGTTATCCTATGTTGATAAGTTAGAAAGCAGAGTTAATCACATTGAAGTGCTCATTGAAAAAATATACACACAAATGCATCAGGAAAAATCAATAGGATTAGATGGTGTGGAATCTTCGAAGCACCTTTTTAATAGTGAAAACACAGAAAAAATTTCAAAAGTGATAAAGGTTCTTTCTAATAATTTATTGCATAACAATGTAGAACAAGAAATTGTAAACGAAATAGTACAAGTTATAAAAAAAGATATGCAAAATGCTAGTACGGTTAATGATGTAGCGGCTAAGATGTATCACTACATTGCTACTACGTTAGGTGATCCTAGTCCTATTGGTTTTGAAGGGCAGAAAGAAGATGGAAAAAACCAGAGAATCATTCTTTTTGTAGGACCTACAGGTGTCGGCAAAACAACGACATTAGCCAAAGTTGCAGCGATTGCAGCCATTGATCACCATAAAAATATTGGTATTATTTCTGCTGATACCTATCGTATTGCAGCAGTGGAACAGCTTAAAACATATGCAGGGATAATAGGTGCACCAGTTAAGGTTATTTATTCACCAGAGGAAGTACAAGAGGCAATATCAGAATTTAGTGATAAAGACCTGATTTTAATAGATACAGCAGGTAGAAGTCATAAAGATGAGCAACAGTTTGGAGAGATAAAAAATATTTTAGCACAGGTAGAGCCAGATGAAGTGTTTGTATTGATTAGTTTAATTACTGATTATAATGTGTGTAAAGAAATTATAAAGTCCTATGATTTTATAAAAGACTATAAGCTTATTTTTACCAAGATGGATGAGGCATCAGTGAATGGTATTATCCTAAATATTTGTAAAATGGTTAAAAGAAAACTATCCTACATTACGACAGGGCAAAGTGTACCAGATGATATTGAAGTAATAAATATTGATAAAATCGCAAAAAAATTATTAGGGAGTATGCAATTATGAAAATGAATGATCAGGCGGATAAGTTAAGAGAGATTATTCATAATTTAAAAATGCGAAAAGATGAAACTGTATCCCAAGAAAAAAAACGGTGTAGGGTTATTACAGTCACTAGTGGTAAAGGCGGTGTAGGTAAAACTAATATGTCCGTTAATTTAGCGTTAGTATTAAGCCAATTAGGATATAAAGTTGTTATTTTAGATGCTGATTTTGGGTTAGCAAATATTGATATACTATTAGGTGTTTCCCCTAGATATACCTTGCTAGACGTTGTTTATCATGATAAAACAATATTAGATGTTTTATGTCAAGGGCCAATGGGTATACAATTTGTATCAGGAGGTTCAGGTATCAAAGAGGTGATTGATATGGATCATTTAAAGATTGATATACTTACTAAGAAAATGAGTTTTTTAGATGAAATTGTAGACATCGTTATTGTAGACACAGGTGCGGGCCTTTCTGACAATGTAACTCATTTTATTTATGCAGCAGATGATGTGATTTTAGTGACAACACCGGAGCCTACATCTATTATGGATGCATATGCACTCATTAAGACGGTTTGCAGTGCAGATAAAAAACCAAATATACAGCTTATTATTAATCGTGCAGAGAATTATAAGGAAGCCCAGCAAATAGGAGAAAAATTATGTTTGGCGGCAGAGAAGTTTTTAGGTGCAAGAATAAGACAGTTAGGATATGTTTTAAGTGATATAACGGTTGTAAAAGCAGTTAAACAGCAGCAACCTTTTGTGCTGAGTTTCCCTAAATCAAGCGTAGCCAAACAAGTCATAGAAATCGGACATTGTTTGGTGGATGAACAAAATAGACAAGAGAGTAACTCCTTAGGTATAAAAGGCTTTTTAGATAAGTTTACGAAGTTTATAAAGGTATAGAGATAACTTTTAGGTAAATGATTTAGTCTTTTAGAGCATACAATTTACATAAGCATAGGAATTTATGAGAATCCAAATTTTTCAAAATCCCTATACTGGTTATTGCAAAGGGGATTCGCCATAGCGAACAATAAAGGTAATGAGCGAAGCTAATTTTCTTGATAGAAAAGGATGATATGATGCAATTAAACGATATAACAATAGGAACAAAATTAGAAGTAAGTATAACAAATGATTTTAAAGACCATAAAAACAAATACATTAGCCAATTAGAGCAAATTGTAGATGAGCATACACTTATTATTGCTGTACCTATCTATGCAGGTAATATTATAGCAATATCTGTAGGTGCGATTGTAAATATTGTATTTTATAATGAAAAAGGGGTCTTTTCGTTTAATGCAGAAGTTAAAAAGAGAGGTGTTAAAGACAATATTAATGTTTTGATACTTGATGCTATACAGCCGTTAAAAAAAATTCAGCGCAGAGAATATTTTCGATTTGATTGGGTGATGCCTGTTAAATATAAAGAAGTGAAGAATATCCAAAGTATTAAAGATGAAGAAGCTATTAGAATGATTTGCAGAGAAGATGAAGATGAGCCCTTTGAACGAGCACTTACCAAAAATATTAGTGGTGGTGGTATCGGCATTATCACCAAAAAACAACATGATATGAAGTCGTACATAGCCGTTCAGTTATCACTTAATAAATGCGTCACAATTAACGTAATCGGAAAAGTGGTAAGAGCAAAGCTGTATAATTCACAGACGATGCAATATGACACCGGGATTTTGTTTACCCACGTTAATCCTCAAAAAAGGGATGCAATCATTAAATTTATTTTTGAGCAACAGATCAAATTAAAACAAAAGGGAATGGTATAAATGTCAATAAATGTATTGATTATAGATGACTCCGCATTCATGAGAAAGATAATATCTGACATATTAACGACCAACGATGGCATACGTGTAGTAGGGGTGGCTAGAAATGGAAAAGAAGCGATTGAAAAGCTTAAGAGTGTTCATGTTGATGTCATAACATTAGATGTTGAGATGCCAATTATGGACGGTTTGACCTGTTTAGCAGCTATTATGAAAGACACACCTGTTCCTGTCATTATGCTAAGTAGCTTAACGAGCGAAGGTGCCGATGCAACGATAAGAGCACTAGAGCTTGGTGCGATTGATTTTATTACCAAACCTAAAAATTTATTTTCTATGCAACGGAGTCATCTCGTCGATGAGATTATTGAGAAGGTGAAAATAGCCAGCAAAACAAAGGTGAGTACTGATATTAGGAGTGTAGCAAACATACAAAAACCTAAAAATGTAACACATAGTCATAAACTAGGCAAAATTGTTGCAATCGGTACTTCGACAGGTGGACCAAGGGCACTTCAGCAGGTTCTCCCTTTCATCCCGGGAGATATTCCAGCAGCATTTGTTATCGTACAACATATGCCACCTGGTTTTACAAAGTCACTTGCTACAAGGTTAGATGGCATGAGTGAACTAACGATAAAAGAAGCTCAAGATGGTGATGTTATTGCTGCGGGATGTGCTTATATTGCTCCTGGTGATTTTCACATGCATTTTGAAAAGAAAAAGCAAAAAGAAGATATAGTGATAAAACTTACTAAGGAAAAGCCTGTATTAGGGCATAGACCTTCTGTAAATGTAATGATGGAATCTCTATCTGATACAGGTTTTGCTAATATTATAGGCGTTATTATGACAGGTATGGGAACAGATGGGTGTGAAGGGCTTAAAAAGTTGAAACAACATAATTGCTCCAAAATCATTGCACAAGATGAGCACTCCTGTATTGTATATGGGATGCCAAGAGCTGCGGTGCAACAAGGGATTGTGGATACAGTTGTACCATTACAAGATATAAGTAAAGAAGTTATTAAAATAATGGGGGTGTCATAATTATGGATATGAGTCAATATTTAGAATTATTCATTGAAGAATCTAAAGAACATTTGCAAAATTTAAATCAGCATCTGTTGGAAATTGAAAACAACCCAAACAATATGACCATTTTAAATGAGATTTTTAGAGTAGCACATACCGTAAAAGGTATGGCAGGTACCATGGGTTTTTCAAAGATAGCAACACTTACACATGCGATGGAAAATGTTTTGCAAGAGGTAAGAAACGGAAATATTAAAATTTCTACGCACATTGTTGATGTGTTATTTCAATGTTTAGATGCACTTGAAAATTATGTTAACCGTGTTATCAATGAGGGCAATGAAGGGCAAAACGATTATGCTAGTGTTGTAAAAGCGTTAAACTTGATTCTTGCTCCTGATACAGAGCAAGTGTCAGAGCAGGAGCCAAAAGAAACTGATGTATTAGTAGAAAAGGCAGATGAATTTGTAAATGATGAATATACTCAAAACATCATTAACAAAGCCGTGCAGGCGGAGATGAATGCCTATAATATTAATATTACATTAAATGCAGGGTGTGTATTAAAAGCTGCGAGAGCATTTATTATTTTTAGAACACTAGAAACAGAATGTGATATTATTAAATCTGAGCCTAAGGTAGAAGATATAGAAGATGAAAAATTTGACCTTACATTTAACATTGTTGTTGTGACAAAGGCATCTACTGATAAATTAGAAAAGGAATTATATGCAATTTCAGAAGTAGATAATGTAGGTATTGATGTATTAGCAGAGAAAGCATTACATAGAACAGCTGAGCAGCGAGACAATAGTAGTCAAGTGCAAGATGATATGCAAAGTGATGTAGGGGTACAATTGTTTCAGCAGCAGGGAAAACAATATAAAAATGAAGAAACACAAGATGGAAGCAGTCCCCAAGTAGCAAAACCAAGGACAAGAAAGACTGTTAGAGTCGATATTGATAGACTCGACAATCTTATGAATCTAGTAAGTGAACTGATTATTATAAAAACGAGGCTTGAAGATATTGAAGGCACAGAGCAGTATAGTAATAGCAGTGAAGCAATAGAATATCTCGAAAGAATTACGACGAGTTTACATGATGCAGTAATGAAAGTAAGAATGGTTCCTGTGGAAATGGTTTTCAATCGCTTTCCTAGAATGATTCGCGATTTAGCAAGAGAACTTGACAAGAAAATTACACTCAACATGTATGGTCAAGAAACAGAAGTAGATCGTACAGTCATTGATGAGATTGGAGATCCACTTATTCACTTATTAAGAAATTCTGCAGATCATGGGATTGAGAGTACAGACCAGAGATTAGCTAACAACAAATCAGAGCATGGCACCATAAACTTAAAAGCATATCATGATGGTAATAATGTGGTGATTGAAGTGCAAGATGATGGTGCCGGTATTGATGTTGAAAAGGTGAGACAAAAAGCAATAGTAAAAGGAGTAGTAGATCCAGAAATGGCAAAGGCTCTATCTGATAAAGAAGTAATAGATTTCTTGTTTCAAGCTAGCTTTAGCACCGCAGATAAAGTTACCGATGTATCGGGAAGAGGTGTAGGACTAGATGTTGTTAAGACAAAAATAGAAGACTTAGGTGGCATTGTAGAAGTAGAGACAAAAAAGGGAAAAGGAAGTAAATTTATTATTAGGCTTCCGCTTACATTAGCTATTATTCAAGCGCTTATGGTAATTTTAGAGAAAGAAAAATATGCGATTCCTCTTAGTTCAATTAAAGAGATTATTAATATTAAACCAAAAGAGGTTCGCTTGGTACAAAATAAAGAAGTCATTTTACTTCGAGATACCGTTATACCACTTATACGATTAGATAAAGTATTAGATGTTCCTAAGACGGAAAGCAAAGAACAAAAACAATTAACAATTGTCATCGTAAGAAAAGGGGACAAGCTCACCGGGTTTGTGGTAGACAGTTTATTAGGTCAACAAGAGATTGTCATAAAATCGCTTGGTAAACATTTGACAGGTATTAGTGAAATTGCAGGTGCAACTATTTTAGGAGACGGTCAAGTTGCATTAATATTGGATGTAAATGCATTAGCACTATAAAGAAGGGGGGGCTAGACTTGGAAAGTACAGTAAAAAAAGAAAAAACGATTGAAGTAAAAGGGTATACGCAATTTGTAGTATTTAAATTAGCTGAAGAGGAATATGGGATTGATATTCAGCGTGTGATTGAAATTGTTGAGCTGACATCTATCACTAGAGTACCGAATGCACCAAGCTTTGTAAAAGGCGTTATCAACCTAAGAGGTGAAATTATTCCTGTGATGGGTCTAAGGGAACGTTTTAACCTTCCACCGATAGAACAGACTGACGAAACACGTATTGTTATTTTCAAAGTTAATGAAGGTTCTATTGGCATGATTGTAGATAATGTGGTTGAAGTAGTTGAAATTCATTTATCAGCGATTGAAGGTGTATCTAATTTTAGTAATGATGACTCCTTGAAATTTTTATATGGTGTGGGAAAAATTGATGAAAGAATTGTAACATTATTAAATTTAGATAAACTAGTGGTGCAAGCTCAAAGAGAAGGATGATATATATGGCGAAATCTATTGAACAATTAAATTCAATGCAATTAGATGTTTTAAAAGAAATGGGAAATATTGGTGCAGGCAATGCGGTAACGGCGCTTTCTAAGATGCTCAATAAAAAGGTAGATATGTCAGTTCCAAAGGCACAAATACTAGAATTTAAGTTTGTGGCTGATTTGTTAGGAGGAGCGGATAATTTAGTAATCGGCATATTGTTTGATATGACAGGTGATTTATCAGGTTCTATTATGTTTATACTTGAACAAAAGTATGCTCATGTACTTGTCAATATGCTGATGGGAAAAGAAATTGATGACATTACCGGATTTAGTGAGATGGCTATTTCTGCATTAAAAGAAATAGGCAATATTTTGGTGGGGTCTTATGTATCATCGCTTTCGACGCTTACCAACTTAAAATTAACACCTTCTATTCCAGACCTTACGATTGATATGGCAGGTGCAATATTGAGTGTGCCAGCAATTGAATTTGGTAAAGTGGGAGATACTGTGTTATTTATAGAAACGGAGTTTTTAGATGATCAATATGCAGTGGTAGGGAACTTTTTTCTAGTACCCGATATTGCGTCTTATGACATATTATTAAGAGCATTAGGAGTAATGGATGAATGAAAGATTTAATAAAAGTAGGAATGGCAGATTTGAATATTGCTAAGCGCCCTAGTATTTTAACAACACTAGGATTAGGATCTTGTGTTGGGATTGCATTGTATGACAAGATATACAAGATTGCAGGATTAGCACATATAATGTTGCCATCAAGTACCCAAATAAAAAACAATACGAATATAGCTAAATTTGCAGATACTGCCATTGTACAGCTCATAAAACAAATGGAACAAAATGGTGCTTCTAAATGCAACATGGTAGCAAAATTAGCGGGAGGTGCGCAGATGTTTTCGTTTGGTCGTACTAGTGAAATTATGCGAATTGGAGAGAGGAATGCACAGGCTAGCAAGGAAATGCTAACGAATATGTCTATACCCATTATTGCAGAAGATACAGGTGGTAATCATGGTAGAACAATTGAGTTATATACAGAAGATGGGAATTTGTTGGTTAAAACAATCGGACATGGAAGCAGATATATATAAATTGCGTTATAAGGGGAATTTTATTATGGGTTTTATAAAAAATTTACCAGCTATAATCTCTCTTTTATCTGCACTCATTGTTTGCTTTATTGGTGTGTTGCAGCAGAATAGTTTTCGAACATTGTGTCTGAATGTTTCGATTACAATTATTATTTTTTATATAATAGGTCTGATTATTCAAAAGATAATGATTGATATTATAGCAGATGTACTAGTTAATAAAAAAAGAAAAGAAAGACAAAAAAAAATTGAGAAGGAAAAACAAAAGCAAGAGCAAGCGCGTAAGCATAATCAGGAACAGTATAACAGCCAACCACTAGATAGTGATGACCGACAAGAAGAGGATGAAGAAGAATTTTCGCCGCTGACAGTAAGAAAAGTAGAAAATAAAGCATCGAAGGTTATTGCTAATCCAAGCAATAATTAACAGTGATTATATAGAGGGTAAAGTCGTATGTATGTGGAATATATACTAATGATACCTTTTGGACAAAAAAGACACAAACCTATAGGGAGCGAATGCCAATGTCGAGTGTTACTTGTAAAAAGCTAGATTTATGGAAACAATACAGCCATACCAAATCGAGTGAAATACGAGAAAAGTTAATATTAGAATACTCTCCATTAGTAAAATATGTGGCTGGCAGATTAAGCATCTATTTTGGTAACAATGTGGAGTATGAAGATTTGCTTAGTTATGGCATATTTGGCTTAATTGATGCGATCGATAAATTTGATTTGTCCAAAGGCGTAAAGTTTGAAACGTATGCATCTTTACGTATTCGTGGTGCCATTATTGATAGTATAAGGCAGTTAGACTGGGTACCACGCACGCTTAGGCAAAAGAGTAAAGAAATTGAAAAGATGTATGCTCAATTAGAAAATGAACGAGGACACCATCCAGAAGATAGTGAAGTGGCAGCAAAATTAGGGATGAGCATGCAGGAGTTTCATAAAGTCATGCACCAAATTAATTTGGCACATTTACTTTCTTTAGATGAGGTATTAAGTCAAAATTATGAAACAAATGCATCTTTTATGGGTGAAGATAAGTTTATAAGTCCTGACAGGTATACAGAGTTTAATGAAACAAAGCAGATACTTGCATCTGCCATTGATAAATTATCTGAAAAAGAAAAAATGGTTATTACGCTGTATTACTTTGAAGAGTTAACACTAAAAGAGATTAGTGCAATGATGAAAGTTTCCGAATCTAGAATATCGCAATTACATTCTAAGGCGGTTACAAAACTAAGAATCAAGCTAAAAAACAACAAAGAAATATTGTATGACTAGAGGGGAGGGGTGACAGATGTCAGAAGGTATAGAAATTATTAAAAATGGATTTATCGTAGAATATCGCTCAGATGGTGTTTACCTTAGTGTTATCCCAGAAAAAAAATCCGGTGTAGATGTTTCTTTCGATGAAATAGAAGAGTTTTTGAAGAGAAAAAAAATAACGGGAATTGATATAGAGGCTGTAAAAAAAACAATAGAGAGTAAAGATGATACAGAATGCAAGATTGCACAGGAGCAGCAAGAACAAAAAATTGATGCTGAAATGAAAGTTAGAATCTCCAATAACAAGATGCAAGCAGGTGTTGTTATTATTCCACCAGAAGGAGGAGAGATGCTTTCTGCACAAAAAATGATTGCGCGTTTAAAAGAACAAAATGTAGTATTTGGGATAGACACGGATATAATTGAAGCGATTAGCAAGGACCCTATCTATAATCAAGAGATTGAAGTTGCAAAAGGAATAGAGCCGATACATGGTGAAAACGCAAAAATGACATATCATTTTCAATTATCTAAAAATATGAAGCCCAAAATACTAGAAGATGGCCGGGTAGATTTTCATGAGTTGAATTTAATTGAGAATGTTGCAAAAGGTGATGTGTTAATAAACGCAACACCGCCTACACAAGGCACCCCAGGTAAAAATGTGTTAGGAGAGAAAGTTGCACCTATTCCAGGTAAGCCTGCTAAATTGCCAGTAGGCAAGAATGTTGAGATTGCTGAACAAGGACAAAAACTGATTGCTTCTATTGACGGGCAGGTAGTACTAGCCAATCAAAAAGTCAATGTATATGCACTATATGAAGTAAATGGAGATGTTGATAATTCAGTAGGGAATATTGATTTTGTAGGAAATGTTATCGTGAAAGGAAATGTACTTACCGGATTTTCTATTAAAGCAGGTGGTACGGTAGAAGTGCAAGGCGTAGTAGAAGGAGCAACCATCAAATGCACAGGAGATATAGTATTAAGAAGAGGTATGCAGGGGCTTAGTAAAGGGGTTTTAATTACGCAAGGTAATATTGTTGCAAAATATATAGAACACAGCCGTTTGTCTGCAAAAGGTGATATTACAAGTGAAGCAATTATGCATAGCCATGTTGAGTGTGAGGGAACACTGACGTTAGGTGGGAAAAAAGGATTATTTGTCGGTGGTGCCGCAAAAGTGGGGACAGAGATACTGGCAAAAATGATAGGATCACCTATGGCAACGGTAACAGACATTGAGGTAGGCGTTTCGCCTGAAATTAGAGAAAAACATAAACAATTAAAAACGCAAATTCCTAAAATGGAGCAAGAACTGAAAAAAACGGATCAGGCAATTGAAATGTTAAAGAAATTAGAAAAAATCGGTCCTTTAGATGAACAAAAGCAGCAATTCATGGCAAAAACCGCTAAAACAAAAACATATATAAAGAAGCAAGTAGAAGAAATGAAAAAAGAATATGAAAATATTGAAAATAGGCTAAAAGAGCAAGCGAGAGGAAAGATAAAGGTGTTAAACGTTATCTTTCCCGGTGCGAAGGTAACTATTGGGTCAAGCATGTTGTATATAAAAGAGGAGATTAAATATGCGACGTTATACCAATCAGGTGCAGATATACGAATAGGCGCGTATGAAAAATAAGCAAAGCGATAAACTTTGATTGGAGGTGTTTGATATGTCCATTAATCCTGTGGATTTACAAGTTATGATTCCAAAAACAACCGAAGTATCGAAAATACAAGCAGAAGAAAATTTTCGTCCCCAAATTGAACATCATAACGCTACTACTACAATGGAACAACACAATCAGCAACAATTAAAGCAGGTTTATTCAAAAGATAAAGCACATGAGGCAAAAATTGATGCAAAGAAAGATAGCCAAAACAGCAGTAAAAAAAAGAAACACAAGCAGCAACAAGAGCATCAAGAAAAAGAGCAAAAACAAAAGGACTTGTTAGGCACAGAGGACAAAGGCAGTCAGATTGATATTCGGTTATGATTATTTTATATAAAAGAATGTGTGGTGAAGGGCATGGAGTGGTTAGTATTTTCAGTAGGGGTCATGATAAGTGTGTACGGTTTTATAGCGATGCGTAAATGCAAACGAACTTTCTCTTCTGGCTTAACGATTTTGGATGATAAGATAAAAGAATTAGATGACTTACTGCAACAATCTGAGGCAATGGTACATGAGCTTAATAATTTATCTGATTATGTTGCAGATAAAGTTGAAAGTGAGAATGCAAAGCTCTTGCATACATTTTCATGTATTGATGAAAAAACGCAGACGGCTGCTAAAAAAGTAGAAGAAATAGAAGTGCAAGTAGAACTTCATAATGAACTAATACTAAAAGCAAGTGAGTTGTACACGCATCTAAAAGCATATGATGAGATATTCCTACAAAGCCAATCTAATACTAGTACAGATACAGCAAAATCACATACCCCTAAGATTACCAATCACAAGCACATAGAGGCGATTAAAATGGCAAAACAAGGAATTGACGTGCGTGAGATTGCCAAAACATTAGATGTGGGACAAGGAGAAGTGAAACTGCTATTAGGTATAAATAAAGTAGGGAGCAGTCACAGTGGTTAGAAAAAAATAAAAAAAGTAGTTGCCAAGTGCAAGCAATTGTGGTAGACTACTAAGTGGAAAAAATACACACACTTTGGGATTTTCAAAAGGGTGCCACAAAGAGGGTTTTTTGAAAAAATGAGCAAGGTGGAGGTATTAAAAAAACCAGGAGGTGAAAGTATGTCAGTTATTTCAATGAAACAATTATTAGAAGCAGGTGTACATTTTGGACACCAGACCAGAAGATGGAATCCTAAAATGGCTGAATATATCTTTACTGAAAGGAATGGTATTTATATCATTGACCTTCAAAAAACAGTAAAGAAGATTGAGCAAGCATATTATTTTATTAGGGATTTGGCGATGAACAACGAAAGCGTTTTGTTTGTAGGTACTAAGAAGCAGGCGCAAGATTCTATTAAGGAAGAAGCAATCAGAAGCAATATGTATTATGTCAATGCAAGATGGCTTGGTGGTATGCTTACAAACTTTAAGACAATACGCAAAAGAGTGGATCGTTTACATCAACTCAACAAGATGGAAGAAGACGGAACATTTGATGTTTTGCCAAAGAAAGAAGTAATCAAACTCAGGGGTGAGCGTGATAAGCTAGAGAAATTCTTAGGCGGTATTCAAGACATGAAGAGACTGCCAGGCGCATTATTTGTTGTAGATCCTAGAAAAGAGCGCATAGCAATTGCTGAGGCTAAGAAGATAGGTATTCCAGTTGTTGCGATTGTAGATACTAATTGTGACCCAGAAGAAGTAGACTATGTAATTCCTGGCAATGATGACGCCATTCGAGCTGTAAAACTAATTGCAGCTAAGATAGCAGATGCAATTTTAGAAGGAAAACAGGGAGAACAAATGGCAGCTGATGCAACTAACGAAGAAGATGTAGTAGCAAATGAAGCAGTACAAGCTGAATAGCAGGTACAAGCATAGCATAATAGCCCAGTCTTCGGTCTTATTTAGAAGACTGAAGGCAGGGCTTTTCAACTGCAATGCATAAATACGATAGCATTTGGAAATTTTATATAGAGAATAAAACGAAAGATAAAGATACTTGAAGGAGGCATAAATATGGTTACTGCACAAAGTGTAAAAGAGTTAAGAGAAAGAACGGGCGCTGGCATGATGGATTGTAAAAAAGCGCTTACAGAAACAGATGGGGATATGGACAAAGCAATTGAACTTTTAAGAGAAAAAGGACTTGCAGCAGCAGCTAAAAAGTCAGGTAGAATTGCAGCAGAAGGAATTGTTGATGCATACATACATGGTGATGGTAGAATAGGCGTATTAGTAGAAGTGAATTCTGAAACGGATTTTGTTGCTAAAAATGATGAATTTAGAGCTTTTGTAAAAGATGTAGCTATGCAAATTGCAGCTGCTAATCCACAATACGTATCTAGAGAAGAAGTACCAGCAGATGTGGTAGAAAAAGAAAAAGAAATATTAAAAGCACAGGCGTTAAATGAAGGTAAACCAGAAAAAGTTGTAGAAAAAATGGTGGAAGGTAGAATTGAAAAATTCTATAAAGAAATTTGTCTTTTAGAGCAACCATTTATAAAAGACCCAGATAAAACGGTTAAAGATTTGTTAGTAGAAAAGATTGCAACAATTGGAGAAAATATGAACATTCGTCGATTTGCACGTTTTGAAAAAGGAGAAGGCTTACAAAAACGTGAAGATGATTTTGCAGACGAAGTATCAAACATGGTGAACTAATACATTTTAAGATATAAAAAGGAACACATTCGTGTGTTCCTTTTTTAAAAAAAATAGAATCATTTATTTATGTTATAGTAATAAGAAGGAATTTTTTTGTTTGTGTAGAACATATTATAAAGTGGAGGGTATTTACATGACACCAAAATATAAACGAGTAATACTCAAAATAAGCGGAGAGGCTTTAGCAGGAGCAGCGCGGTTTGGCTTAGAATCGCAAGTGATGAGTAATATTTCGGAAGAAATTTTAGAATGTATGAAGTTAGGTGTGCAAATCGCAGTTGTAGTAGGGGGTGGGAATTTTTGGAGAGGCCGTAGTGGTAAAGGAATGGATAGAACCACGGCTGATCATATGGGTATGTTAGCAACGGTTATTAATGCGTTAGCACTACAAGATGCGTTAGAGTCAAAAGGGTTAGAAGTGCGTGTGCAAACGGCAATTGAAATGCGTCAAATTGCTGAACCCTATGTGCGTAGAAAAGCGGTAAGGCATCTTGAAAAAGGAAGAGTGGTTATTTTTGCATGCGGGACCGGTAATCCATACTTCTCTACAGATACAACAGCTGCATTAAGAGCAGCAGAAATTGATGCAGAGCTTGTGTTATTAGCTAAAAAAGTGGATGGCGTATATGATGCGGATCCAGAAAAAAATCCAAATGCGGTCAAGTTCGATCGATTGTCCTACATTGATGTGCTTAATCGTGGACTCGGCGTAATGGATTCTACTGCAACTTCTCTTTGTATGGATAATAACATCCCTATTATGGTTTTTGGGCTGAATAAGCCTGAAAATATAAAAAAAGTAATTTTAGGAGAACAGATTGGGACATTAGTGAAGGAGGATGAAAAGGCATGAAAAATGAATACAAAGAAATTGAAAGCAAAATGAACAAAAGCATCGATTTTTTCAAAGAAGATTTAACGACGATACGTGCAGGAAGAGCTAATCCAGCGATTTTAGACAAAGTAAATGTTGATTACTATGGAGCACCAACGCCAATTATACAGATGGCAAATGTATCAGTACCCGAAGCAAGAACACTGATGATTCAGCCATGGGATGCGAGTATGACGAAAGAAATTGAAAAAGCATTATTAACTTCTGATATTGGCATTACGCCTAATAGTGATGGTAGAATGATTAGACTAAACTTTCCACCATTAACAGAAGAGAGAAGAAAAGAACTAACCAAACTTGTACATAAAAAAGGGGAAGAAAATAAAGTTGGGATTCGTGCGATTAGACGTGATGCCTTAGAACAATATAAGGCAATGAAGAAGAAAAGTGAAATTACAGAAGATGATTTAAAGGATATTGAAAAAGATATTCAGGAATTAACAGATAAATACGTAAGCAAAATCGATACAATTGTTAAGGGAAAAGAAGAAGAGATTATGGAGGTATGATATGCTTCCTGATGTGCTAGGATACACACTAGAAAAAGGGGAACAAATACTTAAAAATAATGGATATGTACATGTTAATAGGTACGACATAAAAGCGCCTTATTTCAAAGGCACACAGCAAAAGGAAAGACCAGATCAACGCATTGTAAAAGTAAAAAAGGTCAGCAATGACATGGTAGTGGTATGGGTATGTCGGAGCTAGTTATAAAGCACCAACCCCTCTAAAAGAGGGGTATTTATTTAATTGGAGCACTAGGTGCATAAGCTGCTTAGTGACACATACATAATGTAGGAGAATGGAATTTATGGTAAAAAGCATAAAAAGAAAGTGGCAGGAGAGAATAAAGCGTAAGCAGGTTGATTATAGTGCATTACCTCATCATATAGGTATTATTATGGATGGTAACGGCAGATGGGCAAAAAAAAGAGGACTGCCGCGTAGTGCTGGACATCGTGCAGGTGCTCAAACATTGAAAAAAATTGTGTCTTTTTGTGATAAGATAGGCATAAAGATTATTACAGTATATGCTTTTTCTACCGAGAACTGGAAAAGGCCTAAAAATGAAGTAGCAGAACTGATGAATCTATTAGAAGAATATTTAAAGCAGGCAGAATATGAACTAGGCAGCAAGAATGTTGTGATTCGTATTATTGGCAATTTAGAAGGTTTATCGTCTAAGATTTGTACACAAATTATTAAAACGCAGAAGATGACACAACATAATACAGGGCTCATTTTAAATATCGCATTAAACTATGGGGGACGAGATGAAATTATTCATGCAGTCAGACAAATTGCTAGCAAAGTTAAAACCAATAAATTAAATGTGCAAGATATTGATGAAAAACAGATATCTAAACATATGTATACAGGAAACATAAAAGATCCAGACATTATTATCAGACCTAGTGGTGAGCTGAGGCTAAGTAATTTTTTATTGTGGCAGTCTGCTTATACGGAACTTTGGTTTTCTAGCATTTACTGGCCTGATTTTTCGTCAGCAGATATGTTAGCGGCGATTTATGATTATCAAAAGAGAAATAGGAGATTTGGGGGAATATAAGTGCTTGTTAAAAGGATTGTTAGTGCAGCATTAGGAATTGTTTTGCTAATTACAGTAGTTGCATTAGATAAGTTTTTTATTAATATCGCCATTACAATTATATCCATCATCGCGTTATATGAACTATTTTCGGCGGTAGATAATGTTAATAAGATTCCTATTGCATGGGTAGCATATATAGCGACAGTTTTTATTGTGTTTGGAGAG
Organism: Clostridia bacterium; assembly: GCA_007117465.1. Lineage (GTDB taxonomy): Bacteria > Bacillota > Clostridia > SK-Y3 > SK-Y3 > SKGK01. Next base: position 61,935 of record SKGK01000053.1, read on the forward strand.
TATATTTATCAAGGATTCAAAATGCCACTACTATATATAGGGGTACTGATATTATTTGTTATAAAATTAATATCACATAATCGCATTGCATTATCGCATATTGCTATTACGATATTTGCAGTGATATATATCAGTTTTTTTATGTCGCATATTTCTTTTGTGAAAAGCATGCCAAATGGTCAGCTGCTTATTTGGCTCATCTTCTTAGGTGCATGGAGCACCGATACGTTTGCCTTTTTTTCGGGGGTTTTTATAGGAAAACATAAGCTTATGCCAAGCATTAGTCCTAAAAAAACGATTGAGGGTGCGATAGGTGGTATTTTAGGATGTGGAGGAACTTTCTTATTATATGGTTATATTATCCATATATTCAGAGGTTATCAAGTTAGCTATGGATATTTATTGTTATTAGGACTGATATGTGCAGTCGTATCTGAATTAGGTGATTTGGCTGCTTCTTCTATTAAAAGACAATATCACATCAAGGATTTCGGTAATATAATGCCAGGACATGGTGGGGTCTTAGACCGTTTTGATAGTATTATATTTGTTGCACCAGTCGTATATTACTTTATAAAAAACATACAAATATTTTTCTAGAAAGGAAATATAAATAAATGGTAAGGAATATTTCCATCCTTGGGTCAACGGGGTCAATTGGAACACAAGCATTAGAAGTAATAGATGATTTAAAATACATAAAAGTGTGGGCAGTGTCTACTAACACTAATATTGATTTATTAGAGCGGCAAATACGCAAATATAAGCCTGTCATTGCTGCGGTGATGGATGAAAGTGCTGCGAGCGTTCTTAGACAGCGTGTGAAGGATTTAGCCGTCAAAGTATTAGCTGGGTTAGACGGACTTATACAAGTTGCAACAATGCCTGAGGCAGAGATGGTAGTTGCCTCTGTGGTAGGTATTGTAGGACTTATACCGACGGTAGAAGCCATTAAAGCAGGCAAGCATATTGCGCTTGCAAACAAAGAAACATTGGTAACGGCAGGGAATATTGTGATGAAAGAAGCTAGGCAAAAAGGGGTTTTAATACTACCTGTTGATAGTGAGCATTCAGCAATTTTTCAGTGTTTGCAGCAAAAGGAAAGTATGTGTGTATCAATGTCTGATGTTAATAAGCTGATTCTTACCGCTTCAGGCGGGCCGTTTTTAGGCAAGAAAAGGCCAGCACTTCAGCGTATTACACCACAAGAGGCGCTTAAACATCCGAAATGGGATATGGGTAGCAAGATTAGTATCGATTCAGCGACACTAATGAATAAGGGATTAGAGGTGATTGAAGCGAAATGGCTCTTTGATATGGACATCGAGAAGATACAGGTTGTTATTCATCCGCAGAGTATTATTCATTCGATGGTAGAATATGTTGACTATTCTATTATTGCGCAGATGGGGCTGCCGGATATGAAATTACCCATACAATATGCACTTACGTATCCTAAGAGGCTTACGTGTGCGGTTAAGCCCCTTGATTTTACAGAGCATACACAGATTACCTTTAAAGAACCTGATATCGATACATTTGGTTGTTTAGCGCTGGCGTATAAGGCAGCAAAACTAGGAGGTACAATACCTACCGTATTAAATGTAGCCAATGAAGTAGCGGTGGATTGGTTTTTAAAAGGAAAAATAAAATTTCTGGATATTGAAGCGTACATTGAATATGCAATGGAGAGACATAATAATATAAAAGATCCGATGCTAAAAGATATTTTAGAGGTGGATAGTTGGGCGAGAGCATGTTTAGAAGAAAGGATTGGTGATAATATATGACAACAGCAGTATCTGCAATTATTATACTAGGACTGCTCATTTTGTTTCATGAGTTAGGTCATTTCTCAGTGGCAAAGCTAGTGGGAATGAAGGTACATGAATTTGCGGTAGGTATGGGACCTAAGATTATTAAATTTACAAAAGGGGAGACGCTCTACACACTAAGAGCACTTCCTATTGGTGGATATGTTAAACTGGAAGGTGAAGATCAAAAGTCAGAGGATAAGAGAGCTTTTGGAAATAAACCGCTTATTGCACGTATTGCTGTGTTATTTGCGGGTGCAGCCATGAACTTTATACTGGGATTTTTAATTTTTTTAATATTGATGTCAGGCACACCACAGATTATAACGCCAGTGATAGAAGAGGTTATGCCAGATATGCCCGCAGCCGAGGCAGGTCTAATGCCTGGTGACCGCATTGAAAAGTTAGATAGTACAAGGGTAAATATACACAAAGATATCATATTTTTTCTGGATATGAATGGAGCGCAGCCGATTGACGTAACGATTGTACGTGAAGGAGGACGAAAAGTTTTACAGATTGTACCAGCGATACATCCAGAATATGGACGGTATATGTTCGGGTATTCACCTAAATTGGCAGAGACTACAATCATAAATGCTATAAAGTATGCATATTATGATACGGTGTTTTATACCAAATTTATTTTTGTACACTTAGGAACGCTATTTCGCGGACAGGGAACGTTTGAGGATGTATCAGGTCCAGTAGGCATTGTAGGTGCTATTGGGGGAGCTGCAAGAGCAGGGATAGAGCCGCTGATGATTTTAGCAGCGATTATTAGTATTAATTTAGGGATTTTTAATCTTTTGCCGATACCAGCATTAGATGGAAGTAGGATTATGTTTTTGTTACTAGAAGGAATTCGCAGAAAGCCGATCGACCCTGAGAAGGAGGGGCTTGTGCATATGATTGGGCTAGCAATGCTATTACTACTGATGGTATTTGCTACATTTAATGATATTACTCGCTTGATTAGATAGGACAGATGGTCAGTTGAAAAATTGGAAAGTGGAAAGGAACAGAAGATATGGCGTCTTGGATGATACGGCGTAAGGCTACAAAAAAAATAATGGTAGGGAGTGTAGGTGTTGGTGGAGACGCACCGATTACGGTTCAATCGATGACCAACACCGACACACGGGATGCACATGCGACAATAGATCAAATACAACGTCTTACTAAGGTGGGATGTGAAATTGTTCGTGTAGCAGTAATGGATATGGCAGCTGCAAAAGCTTTAGATACCATCAAGCAGCATATTACCATACCGTTGGTAGCGGATATTCATTTTGATTATCGCCTTGCACTTATCTCTATTGAAAATGGTGCAGATAAAATTAGAATTAATCCAGGAAATATCGGAAGCGCTGAACGTGTCAAGGAAGTTGCAAAAAAAGCGCAGCAAAACGGTATTCCCATACGTATTGGTGTTAATGCAGGGTCCATTGAAAAAGAAATCTTAAAAAAATACGGACACCCCACGCCAGCAGCGTTAGTAGAAAGTACAGCTAGACAAGTGGCGCTATTAGAAAAATATGATTTTACAGATATTGCACTTTCATTAAAGGCTTCTAATGTACCATTGACAGTAGCGGCGTATCAATTAGCGGCTGGAAAATTTTCTTATCCACTTCATTTAGGCATTACAGAAGCTGGAACGGTTTGGTCGGGTACCATCAAATCATCAGTAGGACTAGGTACGCTTTTGATGCAGGGAATAGGAGATACAATTCGTGTATCTTTAACAGGGCAGCCAGAAGAGGAAGTCAAAGTAGCCAACCAAATACTAAAGTCATTATCACTTAAGAAACAAGGAGTAGAACTTATCTCATGTCCGACATGTGGACGATGTCAGATTGATTTGATTAAGCTGGCGAACATCATTGAAGAAAGAGTACAAAATATAGACAAAAACATTAAAATTGCAGTAATGGGATGTGCCGTTAATGGTCCTGGAGAGGCAAAAGAAGCAGATATTGGCATTGCAGGTGGTAAAGGAGAAGGATTGATTTTTAAAAAAGGGGAAATAATAAAGAAAGTAAAAGAAAACGAAATTATTAATAGCTTGTTGGCAGAAATTGAGAATCTATAACGTATTAGCGGAAAGAAGGTTAACAAATGTTAGTAAGTGCGATTATTCCTGCCTATAATGAAGCGCAGACCATCGGAAAAGTTTTAGAAGTACTAAAAGATACATCGGAAGTGAATGAAATTATTGTCGTTAGTGATGGTTCTGAGGATGAAACTGCGCAAATTGCACGTGAGTATAATGTAAAAGTAGTTGAACTCAAAGATAATATAGGAAAAGGCGGCGCAATGAAGGTTGGGGTGGAAAAAGCGATTGGGGATGTTATACTTTTTTTAGATGCTGACCTTATGGGGCTAATGCAGCAGCATATCAAATATTTGTTATACCCAGTATTGCAAGGGAGTGCTAAAATGACAATTGGAGTATTTGAAGGAGGTCGTCTTAGCACGGATTTGGCACAAAAAATTTCTCCTTTTTTATCGGGTCAAAGAGCACTGCGAAAGGAAATTTTACTAAATTTAAATAACATGGAAATCACCAAGTTTGGGATAGAAGTAGCACTGACCAACTATGTAAAGAATCATGAAATCTCATATAAAAAGGTAGTATTGAGTGAAATTACTCATCGCATGAAGGAAGAGAAGTTAGGCTTTAAAAAAGGCGTGCAAGCGCGCATGAAGATGTATTGGGAGATTGTACGAAGTTTTGCGATGGCGAAATATAATTAAGAGCTTGACGGTTAGCAATTTGGTCAGTTGGAAATAAAAAAAGGGGGGTGTTGAAGGTGTCTAAAAGTGCAGATAAACCATATCATGTTATGCAAATTTTTGGTGATGCAGACATAGGGGAAAAACATGCACAGAAACTTGAACATGCCAAAATAAAAGCTATTAAAATATATAGAAAAAGCAAAAAAATAGAAATATCACTACAATTACAAGAGATAATACAAAAAAAAGAAATTGCTGACGTTGCTAAGGTTATTAAAAAGGCATATATGTTAGCGGATTTACAGATAAATATTTGTTATCCTGATATGCAAGACAAGCCTAATTATCTTGAAAAATACTATAGCAGTATACAATATTTTTTAAAACGAAAACTATCTATATGTCGCAGTTTGTTGGCAGATAGTACGTGTAGGCAAGAGGGGGATATGTTAACCATTGAGCTTCAATATGGAGGAGCAGATTTGCTTAAAAATCATGGCTGTCATCGTATGATTGAGCGCTTGATAAGAGAAGAATTTGGACAAACCATTACGGCGTGTTTTGTCGATAAGCATGTATTAGAGGGTAACGAAAAACCGTATGATATTTTGAAAAAACAAGAAGAGAATATGATTAAGACACTACTACAAACCCAGCAAGTACAATATGGCGGACAAAAAGAAGCAAGTAAAGCTACATATGCAGCTCAACACCCAAATACATATACTGCTACCCCTGCAAATGCAATTATAGGAAAACCCATAAAAGGAGAAAATGCACAAATTTCTGATATTAATGAAGCGTCGGGGCGAGTGATAATTGAAGGCGATATTTTTGCTGTTGATATAAGAGAGATTAAAGGAGAACGGTATATTGTATCGATAGATATTACAGATTATAAAAGTAGTATTACAGCTAAATTTTTTAGGGATAAAGCTAAATTTGGTGATATCAAAGAGTACATAAAAGCAGGAAATCGTGTCAAAGTGCGTGGAGAAGCACAGTATGATAAATATGCAAAAGAACTGGTGATTTTTGCGTATGATATTATGCAAGCGCAAAAGACGGAAAAAACAGATTTAGCACCCACCAAAAGAGTAGAATTACATGCGCATACACATATGAGCGCAATGGATGGTATGTGTTCGGTAAAAGATCTTGTTGTGCGTGCAGCTAAATGGGGACATCAGGCAATTGCCATTACCGACCATGGTGTGGTACAAGCATACCCTGATGCCCATGATGCGGGTAAAAAAAACAATATCAAAATAATATACGGTGTAGAATGTTACCTTGTAAATGATAGTGAACCAATTGTGTATAATGCTATCGCGCAATCGTTTGACGGTGAATTTGTGGTATTTGATATTGAAACAACAGGATTAAATGCACAAAAAGATGCCATTACAGAGATTGGTGCAGTTAAAATAAAACAGGGTGTAATCGTAGATACCTATCATACATTTGTGAAACCTAAAATGCCGATACCAGAAAAAATTGTCACTTTAACGGGTATTACAGATGAAATGGTAAAAGAGGCGCCAGCCATTGAGGCTATATTGCCAACATTTTTAGACTTTTGCAAGCAAAGTGTTATAGTAGCACACAATGCTTCGTTTGATACAGGATTTATAAAAGCAAATGCCCAGCAGCTAAACTTACCCTATGCGTTTTGTGTATTAGATACATTAGCGCTATGTAGGGGATTGTTTCCTGCACTTAAAAAACACAAATTAAATCATATTGCAAAGCATTTACATATATCGCTTGAAAACCATCACCGTGCAATAGATGATGCGAAGGCAACGGCTGAGATATTTATAAAATGTTTAGAGATGCTGAGAGAAAAGGGTATAGACGATATCACAGAGATTGATAGCGCCCTTTCAGGCAATCAAGATATCAAGAAGATGCCGTATTATCATGCAATTATTTTGGTTAAGAATGCGGTAGGGCTTAAAAACCTATATAAATTGATTTCTAAGTCACACTTAGAATATTTTTATAAAAAGCCCCGTATTCCTAAGAGTTTATATATGCAGTACAAAGAAGGACTGATGATTGGTTCTGCTTGCGAAGCAGGAGAGTTGTATCGCGCAATTTTAGAAGGAAAACCACAAGAAGAGATAAAAAAACTGGTGCGTTTTTACGACTATCTAGAGATACAACCATTAGGCAATAATCAATTTTTAATTAAAAAAGAGATTGTAAAAGATACAAATCAGCTTAGAGAGATAAATCAGCAGATTGTCAGTTTAGGAGAAGAATATAAAAAACCTGTTGTAGCAACATGTGACACGCATTTTTTAGAACCGCATGATGCGATTTTTAGAGGCATTTTGATGGCAGGTCAAGGATACAAGGATGCGGATAATCAGGCGCCACTTTACTTTAGAAATACCGCGGAGATGCTATCTGAGTTTGCGTATTTAGGTAAGGAAAAAGCAGTTGAAGTTGTTATAGACAATACCAATTGTATTGCAGATATGATAGAACCAATTGTTCCGATTCCAGAAGATACATTTACACCAGAAATAGAAGGGGCAGAAAGAGAGATTGAGGAGCTTTCTAGAGAAAAAGCAATAAAAATATATGGCGAGCCACTTCCGCCTATTGTAGAAGAGAGAATGAATACAGAGCTTGAATCCATAATTAAAAATGGTTTTTCAGTCATGTATATCATTGCACAAAAATTAGTATCCAAGTCATTACAGGATGGCTATTTAGTAGGGTCAAGGGGTTCTGTAGGTTCTTCTTTTGTAGCTTTTTTAACAGATATCACCGAGGTAAATGCGCTTCCACCACATTATGTGTGTCCCCACTGTAAGTATAGTTGCTTTGTAACAGATGGTTCGGTGGGTTGTGGTTTTGATATGCCAGATAAGCATTGCCCAAAGTGCGAGCATTTACTCAGTAAAGATGGGCATGATATTCCTTTTGCGACTTTTTTGGGGTTTGATGGGGATAAAGAGCCGGATATTGATCTTAATTTTTCGGGAGAGTATCAACCGATAGCGCACAAATATACCGAGGAGTTATTTGGGGAGGGACATGTATTTCGGGCAGGAACCATCGGGACAATTGCTGAAAAGACAGCGTATGGGTTTGTAAAGAAATATTTAGAAGAGAAAAACAAGGTAATGCATAATGCTGAGATTAACCGCATGGTAAAGGGGTGTAGCGGGGTAAAAAGGACAACAGGGCAGCACCCAGGGGGTATTATGATTGTGCCAAGAAAAAATGAAATCCATGAATTTTGCCCTATCCAAAAACCTGCAGACGATACGAGTTCCAGTATTATTACCACCCATTTTGACTATCATTCCATTAGTGGAAGGCTTTTAAAACTAGATATTCTAGGACATGATGATCCTACAGTTATCAAGATGTTAGAAGATTTAACGGGCATAGATGCGACAAAAATTCCTCTTGATGATGCCGATACAATGAAGATATTTACAGGAACTGATGCACTAGGTATCAAGCCTGAAGATATCGGATCTGAGGTAGGGAGCTTTGCCATACCTGAGTTTGGGACAAAGTTTGTAAGACAAATGCTAATAGATACTAAGCCTAAAACATTTGCAGAGTTAGTACGCATCAGTGGATTGTCCCACGGGACAGATGTGTGGCTTAACAATGCGCAAGAACTTGTAAGAAATAAAGTGGCTACGCTACCAGAGGTTATTTGTACACGTGATGATATCATGGTTTATTTAATGCATAAAGGGGTAGAATCTAAACATGCTTTTAAAATCATGGAAAATGTCAGAAAAGGAAAAGGGTTAGGAGAAGAAGATGCGCAGGCAATGCGTGATAAAAATGTGCCTGAGTGGTATATTGATTCTTGTAAAAAGATTAAATATATGTTTCCAAAAGCACATGCAGTTGCCTATGTGACCATGGCTTTTCGCATTGCTTATTTTAAAGTTCATTATCCGCAAGCATTTTATATTGCCTATTTTACCGTAAGGGCAGATGATTTTGACGCCATGCTTATGACAAATGGTGTAGAGCGTGTAAAAAATAAAATACGGGAGTTAGAATCAAAAGGGAACGAAATTAGTACAAAAGAAAAAAATACGCTTACCATTTTAGAAGTATGCAATGAAATGTACAGTCGTGGAATTGCGTTTTTTCCAATTGATTTGTATGAATCTGATGCAGTAAACTTTCTGCCAGGGGAAAAAGGCATTTTACCACCACTCAATGCAGCTCAAGGAGTAGGTACAGCAGCTGCTAAAAATATTGTTGAAGCGCGAAAGCATGGTACATTTATGTCTATTGATGATTTGCGTATTCGTGCAAAAGCAAGTAAAACAGTTATTGAAGTTTTATGGGAGCAAGGATGTTTAGAGGGGTTACCTGAAAGCAATCAACTGAGTTTATTTTAATTTTTTGATTTTTTTAGTTTTTTAGTTGATAAATAAACCATAAAATGATATAATCTTTATGGTTTATTTAATTTACATAGGAGTATGTAAAAGAGTGGGTCAGTGTTCCCACTCTTTCGCATTATAACAACCGTATTAGTTGCCAAGCAATTAATAAACACCGTTTTAACGAGGCGGGGAAATCTTTTAGCCTCTTTATATATTGTTGATATAATAACTGTTTTTTAGACAATAATATATAGGAGAATATAAAGTGATGATTAGGTGCTTAGAAAGGGTGTGAAAAATGGCTAGCGTAGAACAGCTTGTATATACATTAGCAGAACCAATTGCAGATAAGCATGGGTGTGAATTGGTAGATGTAACATTTAAAAAAGAAGGCTCAGAGTGGTTTTTGCGCTTATTTATCGATAAAGAAGGTGGTGTTACATTAGATGACTGTGAAGCTGTAAGTAGGAGCTTAAGTGATGAATTAGATCTAACTGATCCTATTTTGCAAAGTTATTATTTAGAAGTGTCATCACCAGGGATTAATAGGCCTTTAAAAAAGGACAAAGATTTTGAACTCTTTATGGGCGAACAAATCGAAGTGAAATTTTATAAAGCACTAGAAGGGCAAAAAGTTATTGTAGGCATATTAGACCAATATCAAGAAGGTGAAATTTATTTAAAATGCACCAAAGACGGCAGCATTATAAAAATAAAAAGGGAAGATGCTGCGATGGTAAGGCTTGCGGCATATTAAATATTTTTGTATTGTCGCGTATTTTTTATATGGATGGGGAGGATAGAAAATGAACGCTGAATTTATAGGTGCTTTAGCTCAAATTGAAAAAGAAAAGCATGTTAGTAAAGAGGTGCTAATTGATGCGATTGAAGCAGCGCTAATTTCTGCATATAAGAGGAATTTTGGCTCTTCGCAAAATGTAACGGTTCATATTGATAGGCTAACAGGCGAGGTAAAAGTATTTGCTAAGAAGAAAGTGGTAACATTTGTGGAAAACGACTTAAACGAAGTTAGCCTAGAAGATGCGAGAGAAATTAGTGGTGCGTATGAAGAGGATGATATTGCTGAGATTGAGGTAACGCCCAAAAAGTTTGGTCGAATTGCAGCACAAACAGCTAAGCAAGTAGTTGTACAGCGAATCAGAGAAGCAGAAAGAGGAATCATCTTTAGTGAATATTCCAATAAAGAGAATGATATTGTAACAGGGATTGTACAAAGAGCAGACAAAGGGAATGTATTTATAGAGATGGGAAAAATTGAAGCAGTATTAGCTGCAAACGAGCAAGTGCCTGGAGAACAATATCAGTATGGTGACCGAATCAAAGTGTATGTTATTGAAGTTAAAAAGACTTCGAAAGGGCCTCAAGTATATGTTTCACGCACACATCCTGGTCTTGTTAAAAGATTGTTTGAAAAAGAAGTGCCAGAAATTCATGATGGGATTGTGGCAATTAAAAGTATTTCTAGAGAACCAGGTTCTAGAAGCAAAATTGCTGTTTATTCAGTAGACTTTAATGTAGACCCTGTAGGGGCGTGTGTAGGTCAAAAAGGAAACCGTGTACAGGTGGTTGTAGAAGAACTAAGAGGAGAAAAAATTGATATTATCAAATGGAGCAGTGACCCAGCAGAATATATAGCAACCAGCCTTAGTCCTGCGAAAGTACTTAGTGTGAAAGTGAACGAGACAGACAAAACGGCGAAGGTAATAGTGCCTGATTATCAGCTGTCATTAGCAATTGGTAAAGAAGGACAAAATGCACGTTTAGCTGCCAAACTTACAGGATGGAAAATTGATATCAGAAGTGAAACACAGGTAGTAGGAAATACCCAAGAGAATGCTTGGTCGAATTAGATAAATGATAAAGTAGGTGGTGGATACACAGATATGAAACAAAAAAAGAAGCCTTTAAGAATGTGTTTAGGATGTAGAGAAATGAAGCTTAAAAAGCAACTTATTCGTGTAGTAAAAAACCAAGATGGAGAAATATCGCTTGATGCTACAGGAAAAAAGTCAGGAAGAGGTGCTTACATCTGTAATAATGTTACGTGTTTTCAAAAAGCACGTAAAAACAAACAACTGGAAAGAGCTTTTTCAAATCGTATAGAAGATGCACTATATGATGAGATGGAAAAAGCATTAGGTACTAGCGATGAAGAGTAAAGCATATGCCAGGATAGGGTTAGCGATGAAAGCTGGAAAGCTAGTTTCAGGTGAAGATACATGCATGAAGGCAATTAAAAAAGGAAAAGGTAAATTGGTAATCATTGCGTCAGACAGCACATCCAATACCTGTAAAAGATTTAATAATATGTGTAAGCACCGAAATATCCCATGTATTGAATGGGGAACCAAAGAAGAGTTAGGTAAGAGTATCGGCAAACATTATAGAGCCGTTGTATGCGTGATAGATGAATCATTTGCGCAGGTAATCATGGAAAAGTTAAGCGGGGGTGAAGCATAATATGTCAAAACAAAGAGTATATGAAATAGCAAAAGACCTTAATGTTTCTAGTAAGGATGTGATTAATAAGTTAAAAGATTACGATGTTGAAATTAAGAATCACATGAGTACACTAGAAGAGAAAGATATCAATATATTATTGGATATATATACACAAAAGCACGATGAAAGCAAAAATAGCAAGCCAATAGATGCTGATACTGTTAAAATAGAGCAAGAAAACAACACAGAAAAGATTGTCAAAGTAGCAGCACCATCTCATAAAAAAGAAAAACATTATGATACAAGACCGACAGTGGTAGAAATTGACAAATATGACAATGAGAAAATAGAAAAATTAGTGCCAGATAAAGTAAATGATGAAAAACCTACCAAACATAAAATTAAAAAGACGGCGGGCAAAATAAAAGGGAAAAAAGAAAAGACGGAGAAACCTCCTGAAAAACCTGTTGCTAAAAAACCACCTAAACTAATGAAGGTGCAAATTCCGGATGAAATAACGGTAGCAGAAATGGCAGAGAAAATTAAAAAACCAGCTGCTGAAATTATTAAAAAATTAATGTCTCTTGGCGTAATGGCAGCTGTTAACCAAAATATTGATTATGACACCGCGTCTTTAGTTGCTGAAGATTTTGGGATAAAAGTAGAGAAAGAGATTATTGTAACGCAAGAAGAGATTCTCTTTAATGATATGGAAGATAATCCTGCATCTTTAAAATCCCGTTCTCCAGTTGTAGTTGTCATGGGACATGTTGACCATGGTAAAACATCGCTGTTAGATGCAATAAGACAGACCGATGTTATTGCTACTGAAGCAGGAGGCATTACGCAGCATATTGGCGCATATCGGGTGAAAATTAATGATAAAAAAATTACGTTTTTAGATACACCAGGGCACGAAGCATTTACTGCTATGCGTGCAAGAGGTGCGCAGGTTACAGATATTGCTATTTTAGTAGTAGCAGCAGATGATGGGATTATGCCACAGACTGTTGAAGCTATTAACCATGCGAAGGCAGCAAAAGTTAATATCATCGTTGCGATCAATAAGATGGATAAAGAAGGTGCTAACCCTGAACGCGTCAAACAAGAGCTAACAGAGCATGATTTGGTGCCCGAAGAATGGGGAGGCGATACCATATGTGTACCTGTTTCTGCACTTCAAAGAGAGGGGATTGATCATCTACTAGAAATGGTACTACTAGTAGCGGAGATGCAAGAACTCAAGGCAAACCCTGAGCGACTAGCAAAAGGAACGGTAGTTGAAGCAGAGTTAGATAAAGGGCGAGGGGCAGTTGCTACTGTTTTAGTACAAAAAGGTACACTCAAAACAGGAGATGTGATTGTTGCAGGGACAGCCGTTGGAAGAATAAGAGCAATGATAAATGATAAAGGCGTAAAAGTAGAAAGTGCAGGCCCTGCGGTACCGGTAGAAATTCTTGGGCTCTCTGAAGTGCCAGAAGCTGGTGATGTCTTTTATGCGGTAAAAGATGAAAGAATGGCACGTGTAGTAGTAGAAAAGCGAAAAGATAAAATTAAGGAAGAGCAATTTAACGCACACCACAAAGTTTCGTTGGAAGATTTATTTGAACATATTAAACAAGGTGAAATGAAAGAGCTAAATATCATTATTAAAGCAGATGTACAAGGCTCAGCGGAAGCTGTAAAACAGTCGCTAGAAAAGCTTAGTAATGAAGATGTTCGTATAAAGACGATCCATACGGGCGTAGGAGCTATTGCAGAATCTGACATTATGCTAGCAACAGCATCGAATGCGATTATTATTGGGTTTAACGTTAGACCGAATCCAGGTGCAAGTTCTTCAGCAGCACAGCATGAAGTCGATGTAAGGTTGTACCGTGTGATTTATAATGCGATTGAAGAAATGGAAGCGGCTATGAAGGGGCTTTTAGATCCTACATTTAAAGAGGTAATATTAGGTCATGCACAAGTGCGAGCAACATTTAAAGTATCGAATGTGGGAACCATTGCAGGATGTTATGTGACAGATGGAAAAATTACTAGAAACTCTGATGTGCGTATTGTAAGAGACGGAGTTGTTATTCATGAAGGAAAATTAGATTCACTAAAACGATTTAAAGATGATGCAAAAGAAGTTGCTTCAGGGTATGAATGTGGCATAGGGATAGAGAGATTCAATGATATTAAAGAGGGCGATGTCATAGAAAGCTTTACAATGGAAGAAGTAAAGGCGTAGCAGGTAAAAGCAATTAACAATTATTAATTAACTGTCAGCAAGGTAGGAAGGTGAAGTGTAATGTTTAATCGTATTGTTAGAATTAGTGAAGAAGTGAAGAAAGAACTAAGCATTATTGTGAGGGAATTAAAAGACCCTCGCATATCTTCTATGACAAGTGTTGTAGCGGTAGATGTGACCAAAGATTTACGATATGCAAAAGCATATATTAGCGTGTTAGGTGATGAAAAACAAAAAGAGGAAACGGTTGCAGCGCTTAAAAACGCAGCAGGGTTTGTGAGAAAAGAGATTGGAAAGAGAGTGGCGCTTAGGTATACCCCCGAATTTACCTTTGTATTAGATGATTCTATTGAACACGGTGCACATATTTCGCAGCTGTTACAAGGTATTTCATCAGCGGAAGGAGAAGAAGATGACACTGAATAAAATCTGTGACGTTATAAAAGGTGCTTCTAGGGTTGCTATCCTTCCTCATATTCAGGTAGATGGCGATTGTATAGGTTCATCATTTGCGCTAGCATTAGCGCTAAATGCAGCAGGGAAAAAAGCAAGAGTTATCTTAGAAGAACAGATACCAACGTCGTATGCTTTTCTAGGAGAAGAATACCAATTTTATGATACGTTAGAGGATGCGGATAATTTTGATACCGTTATTTGTTTAGATAGTGGTGACGAGCAAAGAATTAATAAGCGCATGTCACTACTAGCGTCATGCAAAAACACCATTAATATCGACCATCATATTACTAATACAAAGTTTGCGAAATATAATTACATAGATGAAAAGTGTGCAGCAACAGGGGAAATCATATATAGACTGATTACGCTATTAGAGATAGAGATAACAAAAGAGATGGCTACGTGTTTGTATGTAGCGATAGCTACCGATACAGGTGGATTTCGTTACACCAATACGACGGCTAATACTCACATGATAGCATCAGAATTGCTAAAAACAGGTATAGATATCGGCGATATAAACCGAAAAATATTTGAGACCATGTCTATGCAAAAGTTAAAACTACTGATGGAAGCTGGCAGAACGATTGAACTGTTTGCTGATGGTAAAGTTGCGCTTGTATGTATTACGCGCGCTTTTATTGAGAAAGTGAGTGCGACAGACCAAGATGTTGAAGGATTATCTTCATTACCGAGGCAGATAAAAGGTGCAGAAGTTGGTATATTATTGACAGAAAAAGAGGATGAAAAAGTAAAAGTAAGTTTGCGCTCAAATCAATATGTAGATGTGTCTAAAATTGCAATGTTTTTTGATGGAGGCGGTCACCAAAGGGCAAGCGGGTGCACCTTGTTTATGAGTATAGATACAGCCAAACAAAAAGTGATAGAGAAGGTGCTAGAGCAGCTTATATAAAGGAGAGAAGGATAATGGATTGCGTTATAAATATATTAAAACCGCCGGGCATGACGTCGCATGATGTTGTCTATTATGTGCGCAAACATACAGGTATCAAAAAAGTAGGGCACACAGGTACATTAGATCCCCAAGCAGCAGGTGTATTGCCGGTATGCATTGGTAAAGCAACCAAAGTTGCTGAGGATATTACAGGCAAGGACAAAGTCTATCGTGCCGTATTAAAACTAGGTGTGACAACGGATACTCAAGATGCAGAGGGTACGATTATAGCGCAGAAAGAAGTAAAAATTTCCAAGGAAATACTCTATAATACGATTGCTAGTTTCAAAGGGAATATATCACAAATTCCGCCTATGCATTCAGCTATCAAAATAAACGGGCGAAAATTATATGACCTTGCGCGAAAAGGAATAGCAGTAGATAGGCCTGCGCGGCAGGTAAACATACATAAGATAGAGGTACTTGATATAGACCTGCCACGTAAAGAAGTATTACTGACGGTAACATGTTCAAAAGGAACGTATATTCGAACATTGTGTCATGATATAGGGGAGAAACTTGGATGTGGCGCACATATGCAGTTTTTATTACGTATGGCAAGTGGGCAATTTGATATAGAGAAAGCCATAGATTTAGAAGAGTTTGCTAAGCTTTGCGAAGAGAAACGTATCCAATCACAAGTACTATCCATAGATGCTTTTTTTTCAAAGTATCCAAAGATTATCGTGACACAAGCAGGAGAACAAAAAGTGACAAATGGCAATGTTGTCAGTGAAAATTTTTTACATACAAATGATATAACATTGGTGAAAGATGCTATATATCGTGTATATAATGAACAAGGGAAGTTTTTATGTCTTTCACGTATAGTGGACAATCATACGCATACCAAACATTTAAAACTAGAAAAAAGCTTTTATTGAATAAATTTGGAGTGACTTATATGGACGTGATTTTTTCGCGATTAAAAAACGAAATGGATATCCCTAATCAAACAGTAGTTGCACTAGGGAATTTTGATGGTTTACATCTAGGACATATGGCATTAATAGAGAAGGCATTTGCTATTAGCAGGCAAGAGCATCTTAACGCAATGGTTTATACATTTGAAAATCATCCGCAAAATATAATTGCAGGACGAAATGTTGTTCCAATAATCACGACAAATGAAATGAAACAAAAGTTACTGCGTGATTATGGTATCGATTATCTATATTTTCAGCATTTTGATGATGCTATTATGCAAATGAAGCCAGAACAATTCGTAATACAAGTGCTAAAACAAAATTTAAAGGTGAAATCAGTAGTGGTGGGTTTTCATTATCACTTTGGATATAAAGGGAAGGGGGATGTGGCGCTATTAAAAAAGATTGCCAGTCAACATGATATGAATGTTTATATCATTCCTCCTGTAAAAGTCGATAATCAAATTGTAAGCAGTACAAGTATTCGACAGCTTATTATAAAGGGGGATGTGCAAAAAGCATCGCTTTTTCTTGGGCGCTATTATAGTATTGCAGGACAGGTACGTAAAGGCAAACAATTAGGTAGAAAGATAGGATTTCCAACTATCAATTTATACAATACCAAAGATACGATTATGCCTGCGAGAGGCGTATATGTTACGTATACCGTTGTTGCAGGCAAAAGATACGAAAGCATTACAAATGTCGGTTGTAATCCTACGGTAGAAGCAGGAGATATAAAAGTGGAGACACACTTACTAATGTTTAATGATGATTTGTACGACCAACAGGTGGGCATACAGTTTATCAAAAAAGTGCGAGATGAGATAAAATTTCAAAGTGTAGCAGATTTGACAGCGCAAATTGCACAGGATGTTTTATATGCGAAACAGTATTTTCCGAGTCAATAAAAAAACTATTTACAATTACCTTAATATATGTTAAAATACAAGATGGTATCAGCCTTGCAGCTGGGATTAAGGAGTCACCGACCTTATTCGCAGCTTTTGGCGATTAAAAGAGGAGGTGAATGAAAATGTTACCAGAGAAGAAACAGTCGATTATAGAGACTTATCGTATTCATGAAAGTGATACAGGTTCTCCAGAAGTACAGATTGCCCTACTTACTGAACAAATAAATCATCTGAATGAACATCTTAAAATTCATAAAAAAGATCATCATTCAAGAAGAGGACTTCTAAAAATGGTAGGTCAGCGTAGAGGATTATTGAATTATTTGATAAAAAGTGATATTGAAAGGTACAGAATAATCATCGGCAAATTAAATCTGAGAAAATAGTTTGTAAATGAGCGGTGGTAACCGCTCATTTCATTATGCGTGTAATGTCAATTTATATGCAGATGGATTTGGAAGTATCGGTGGGTTTACATTTTTTAACGGATAATTGTAAAGAAGTTGTACATAATAAAGATAAAGAAAGTGTGTAGCTATTAGCCATTAGCCATTAGACAAGCACTTTATTGTACATAGAGTTTTTATCTAAGTGCTAAATCTAGTAGCTACATTTCACACGGGATAACCAAAAGGAGGTAATACTTATGCACAAGACGTTTGAAATGGAATTAGCAGGAAGAACACTGTCTGTAGAAGTAGGCAAGTACGCAGAACTTGCAAATGGGGCTGCTTTATTACGTTATGGAGATACAGTTTTATTAGCAGTAGCGACAGCATCAGAAAAGCCAAGAGATGGTATTGACTTTTTTCCACTCAGTGTAGATTATCAAGAGAAACTTTATGCCGTAGGAAAGATTCCAGGGAGCTTTTTAAAAAGAGAAGGAAGGCCTTCAGACAATGCAGTTTTAACATCTAGAATGATTGATAGACCGCTTAGACCACTTTTTCCAAAAGATTTTAGAAATGATGTATCGATTGTTACAACGGTATTTTCAGTTGAACAAGATAATTCACCTGAAATTGTGTCCATGATTGGTTCAGCACTCGCTGTTTCAATTTCAGATATCCCATTTAAAGGTCCAATGGCAGGCGTATCAGTGGGATTAGTAGAGGGAGAATTCGTTATAAATCCTACCGCTAAGCAGCGAGTAAAGAGTGATATGGAGCTAACGGTTGCAGGGAGCAAAGATAAAGTCGTGATGATTGAAGCGGGCGCAAATGAAGTATCAGAAGATATCATGCTAGAAGCTATTATGTATGGGCACAAAGCGGTTCAAGAAATATGTGAATTTATTGATAAGATTGTAGCAGAAGTAGGAAAAGAAAAGTTTAACTATGAGTCCTTAAATGTAGATGAAGCGCTTTATGAAGATATTAAAGCGTATGCACACGATAAAGTACAAGCAGCGCTAGATACAGACGATAAGAATATTCGAGAAGAAAATCTAAGTGCAGTTTATGAAGATGTTTTTACTCACTTTGAAGAAAAATATCCTGAGATGCAAGCAGCAATACAAGAAGCGTTATATAAACTTCAAAAGCAAATTGTACGCAGATGGATTCTAGATGAAGGAAAACGTTCAGATGGTAGAGGATTAAAGGATATTAGACAACTGTCAGCAGAGGTTGGTCTCTTACCAAGAACGCATGGGACAGGCCTATTTAAAAGAGGTCAGACACAAGTGCTGACCATTGCTACATTAGGTGCCATGGGTGATGTACAAAAGTTAGACGGATTAAACGAAGAAGAAAGTAAAAGATATATGCATCATTATAACTTCCCACCATTTAGTGTAGGCGAAGCGAAACCATCAAGAGGGCCTGGTAGAAGAGAGATTGGTCATGGTGCGTTAGCAGAGCGTTCGTTAGAACCTGTACTCCCTAGTGAACAAGAATTTCCATATGCGATTCGATTGGTATCAGAGGTATTAAGCTCTAATGGTTCTACTTCACAAGGAAGTGTATGTGGAAGCACACTCGCACTGATGGATGCAGGTGTACCAATAAAAGCACCTGTTGCGGGTATTTCAGTCGGACTCGTAACAGAAGGAGAACGTTTTGTTACGCTTACAGATATTCAAGGATTAGAAGACTTTTTTGGGGATATGGACTTTAAGGTAGCGGGAACGAAGGCTGGGATTACAGCTATTCAGATGGACATTAAGATTGACGGATTGACTCGCGAAATTATTGAAAAAGCTTTGTATCAAACTAGAGATGCACGAATATATATATTAGATGAGGTAATGCTAAAAGCAATTGAGAAGCCAAGAGAAAACTTATCAAAATATGCACCTAAGATTATTACCACTAATATTGATCCTGATAAAATTAGAGATGTTATTGGTCCGGGTGGCAAGATTATTCAAAGAATTATTGCAGATACAGGTGTCAAAATTGACATAGAAGATACAGGTAAAGTCTTCATTTCTACATCAGATGAAGAGGCAGCACAAAAGGCACTCGATATAATTCATGGTATAACCAAAGAAGTAGAGCCAGGTACGATATTTATGGGTAAAGTAGTTCGTATTATGAATTTTGGCGCGTTTGTAGAATTTTTACCTGGAAAAGAAGGATTAGTACACATCTCTAAACTAGATAATAAGCGCGTAGAAAAAGTAGAAGATGTTGTAAAAGTTGGCGATGAGATTTTAGTGAAAGTATTAGAAGTTGACAAACAAGGGCGTATTAATCTTTCGCGAAAAGATGCCATGCCACAAGAGCCAAAACAGGATAATTAGCATGTAGGGAGATAGGTGAAATAAAAAAGGTGTTGTAATTTTCAAAAAGGACAGAAAGATTTTCTGCCCTTTTTATTTTCCTATAAGGAGGTAATATATGTATAAATCTAGAACGTTAACAAATGGTATTCGGATTGTCACAGAATATATACCCCATGTTCGTTCCGTTACCTTGGGAGTATGGATACATACAGGTTCTCGTAATGAGACTAAAGATAATAGTGGGATTTCCCACTTTATTGAGCACATGCTTTTTAAAGGAACAAAAAATCGGACAGCGAAACAAATTGCAGAAAGAATTGATGAAGTGGGGGGACATTTAAATGCGTTTACTGGCAAAGAATATACGTGTTACTATACCAAAACATTAGACACGCATCTACATTTTGCTGTTGAGATATTAGCAGATATGTTACTTCAATCAAACGTTGACTCAAAAGATATAGATATAGAAAAAAATGTAATATTAGAAGAGATAAATATGTATGAAGATGCACCGGAAGAACTAGTGCATGATATCTTTTCTGAAACGACGTGGGCAGGGGACTCGTTAGCATACCCTATATTAGGAACAAAGTCATCGCTAGAGAAGATAGACAGGCGTGAAATTCTACAGTATATGAACCACCATTATACCCCTGCGAACATCGTCATTTCCGTTGCTGGTAATTTTGACTTTGATACGGTGGTAAACTGGATTGACGAAAAATTTGGATATTTAAACGCGAAGCAATATAAAAAAAGTGAATATCAGGACATCGATTTTAATACAAAGATTTCATATAAAAATAAAGATATAGAGCAAACACATTTATGTATGGGTTTTGATGGAATAGTGCAAGGCGATGATAAGATTTATGAGTTACTGGTGATAAACACCTTGCTTGGCGGGGGTATGAGCTCAAGGTTATTTCAGAAAATACGAGAAGAAAGAGGGCTTGCATATTCAGTGTATTCGTATCCTGCTTCCTATAAAAAAGCAGGTCTATTTGCTATCTATGCTGGTATGAATCCTTCTCAAATGCCCGAAGTCATAAAGCTTATCTGTGAAGAAATCATGATGCTTAAACAAGATAAAATTACTGAAAAAGAGCTAAAAAAAGCGAAAGAACAATTAAAAGGGAATTATATTCTTGGTTTAGAAAGCACAAGCAGTCGCATGAACAGTATTGGTAAATCAGCGTTATTACTTAACAAGATAAGGACACCCGATGAAATTGTGGATATGATTAATGCCATTACGATACATTCTGTGTCTGATGTTATTGATAAGGTGTTTGACACTAAAAAGGTAAGTGCTGCTGTGGTAGGGGCAATACAAAAGGACATGGATATAAAAAAATGGATTTGTTTTTAATGTAAAAAAAATATAAGATGTAAAAGGTTGTCAAGGAATTTGGTGACAGCCTTTTTTTAATGCAAAAACATGCACTATTAAGTTATTATGTTCATACGATATAGTATAGTTTTTAGTTTTTGAGTTAGCATAAATGCGGAGGTGAATGTATGCGCAATAAAAGAAGTTTTGCTGTTATAGGCGGAGATTTAAGACAAGTAAAACTAATAAAAAGTTTAGTAGTAGATGGATACCATGTGAGTGTTTTAGGATTTAATAATGTAGAAATAGGAATTGAAGTCTCTAATGGGCAAACAATAGAAGAGGCAGTACAAGATGTAGATTATATTATAGCACCACTACCTTGTACAGTAGATGATACAACAGTAAATGCACCTTTTTGCGATGAGCCTATCTGCTATAAAGAGCTGTTTAAGTGTATATCAGATAAACAATTGCTCATTGGTGGAAAAATAAGTGAAAAAATAATGAATCTAGCGAAGATATATAATGTTTTTCCCATTGATTACTTTGATAGAGAAGAGCTAATCGTATTAAATACCATTCCTACTGCAGAAGGTGCAATTCAAATTGCGATGGAAGAGTTGCCCATTACACTACATAATAGTCGATGTCTCGTCTTAGGGTTTGGTAGGATTGGCAAAGTGTTATCAAAAATGTTAGCAGGCATTGGTGCAAAAGTTACAGTTGAAGCAAGGAAACACAGTGATATTGCATGGGTGAAAAGTTATGGATATCAAGGGATTTATCTTTATGAGATAGGGAATTATATTGGCAAATTTGACATTATATTTAATACCATTCCCAAAGTTATGCTAGACCAGCAGACACTTAGTAAGATCTCAAAAGAATGTTTGGTCATTGACTTAGCATCAAAGCCAGGAGGCGTAGATTTTGAGATGGCTAGAAATCTGGGCGTAAAAGCGATTTGGGCATTATCTTTGCCAGGAAAAGTGGCTTCGGACACAGCAGGAGAGATTATTAAAGATACTATTTTAAATATGATTGAGGAGTTGGGGGTATAAAAATGAATTTAGAAGGATTGACAGTTGGTTTTGCTGTGACGGGTTCTTTTTGCACATTGAAAAGTGTGATGCCAGAAGTAGCGAAGCTTGTCAAAAGAGGCGTAACGGTTATTCCGATTATGTCTGAAAATGCGCAGACCATTGATACACGCTTTGGAAAGGCGGCTGATTTTATCAACGAATTAGAAACTATTACGCAGCATAAAATTATTCATAATATCGATACTGCTGAACCGATAGGACCTAAAAAATTATTAGATGCACTGATTATTGCTCCTTGCACAGGTAACACACTTAGTAAGATTGCGGGGGGGATTACAGATACATGCGTTACAATGGCTACAAAAGCACATCTAAGAAATCAAGGTCCGCTTATTTTAGGCATCGCAACAAATGATGGGTTAGGATTAAATGCTAAAAATATTGGTGTAATAGTAAGTACAAAAAATATTTATATGGTTCCGTTTAGACAAGACGATCCATATAAAAAACAAAACTCTATTGTATCTAAAATGGATTTAATTATACCAACATTAGAACAAGGATTAGCGGGAAAGCAGTATCAGCCTATGGTATTAGGAAGTAATGAGTAAAAATTCAAAAAAAGAGAATAACATTGTGAAGGTTATTCTCTTTTTTGCATCAATGATGTAGGGATTTCATATTGAATGGCTTCAATGACAACATCATTTTCTTGAGATAAATCCATAATGGTTTCTGTTTGGCTCATATTGATAAGCTTTACCTTTGGTCTTAGCGAAAGCTGGGGATGGTTACTGACTACTGTACCAATATTGCCATTACTAAGTCTAATAAGCGTTCCTACTGGATAGACCACAATTTTTTTAATAAAGGTGGTAGCAATTTCTGTGTCAAAGTACCGACCGGTGGAGCCCATGAAATATTCAATAGCCTCATTTGCAGGGAGCGATTTCCGATAAGGGCGGTCAGAAGTTAGAGCATCATATACATCGGCTATGGCAACAATCCGAGAAAATAGGTGCAAAGTATTTATAGTAAGTGAGCGTGGATAGCCTGAGGCATCTAATCTTTCGTGATGCTCCCAGATAATACGCTTAGAACTACCTTTCATGTCACGCAAATCTTTTAGATATTCATATCCTTTAAATGCATGTTCTTTAATACAGTCAAATTCCGCGTCTCTTAAGGGTTCTTTTTTAGAAAGCAGCGTAGGTTCTATAAAAACTTTGCCAATGTCATGCACGAGTGCCCCAATCGCAAGTTCATGTAACTGTTGACGCTCTAACCCTTGCTCAATGCCCATAATGAGAGATAAAACTGCTACATTTACGCTGTGTTGATACGTGTAGCTATCCAAATTTTTGATATCTACTAGATTAACTAGAAGGTTTTTGTTCGCTAACAATTCGTCTACTAGCTCCTTAGCAATTTGATTCATGTTACTCATATACTTATTTTTTGCCTTTAGCTCAATACGATTTTTTAGCGGCAATGAGGCTGGGTTGGTTTGAAAATAGTAAGATTTAAAACTATCAAAACTACTTTTAAGTGCTTGCACAGCTTTTTGCCGAAGCTGAGGTTTGATAACATCCTCTATTTCTCCCTGGCTGTATTCGTCAATAATATACAATGACTGAAAGCCGTTGTTTTCTACGCGTTCTAAGATTTTAGAGGATAGAACTACACCTTCTTTTAAAAGTACACGACCATTAGCGTCGAAAACAGATTTGGCTAGCGAATTACCTTCTTTAATACAATGAATGGGTACAAGTCGCATAATATATCGCCTACCTATCTTTATAATATATTGTATTCTACTGCATTCTTTTATGAGCAACTGTCTACTTTTATTATAACACAATACAATTTACGACAAATAGGACTATGGAATGATTTTTTGATTTTAATCGAACGAGAAGCCCCCACTTCTTAAGTGGTGGGAGTAGGTCACAGGATAATTCCCTTTGTTGTACCA
Organism: Clostridia bacterium; assembly: GCA_007117465.1. Lineage (GTDB taxonomy): Bacteria > Bacillota > Clostridia > SK-Y3 > SK-Y3 > SKGK01. Next base: position 85,911 of record SKGK01000053.1, read on the forward strand.
ATTAAAAGATTTTATTTTTAAATAAATATGGTATACTGGTAATAATAAAGGAGAAAAAATAATTAAATCTATATATTAGCTGGAAAACGAAAAAATACTTTTTTGTCGAATACATTATTTTAATTGCGCATATTGTAAAAATTACTTTACATTTGTTAAAAAAAGAACTAAAATAAAGGAAAGAGAAGGTGAAAAAAATGGAAGTAATGTCAATATGGAGATTGGTATTTATAGGAGTACCAGAAGTATTGTTAGGGATATTGATTGGATTGGTACTGTGTAGGGGTAGCTTAAAAGAAATGAGTAAAAAAGTACTTGTATCTAAAATGGCGGTATCTATTATAGTAATACTCTCAATAGTTTATTTTAGCAGACAGACATTTGATGGTATTGTGGTGCATGTATGTGTTACAATGTTTATGTATGTTATTACGTTTAAATTTTTATGGGAAATGAATGTAAGACAAAGTATATTTGCAACTTGCATCAAAACATATACTGTAGCTGTTATAGAAATATTAACAATACCATTATATCAGAGTTTTGTACAATGGTGGAAGACAGAGTATTTTTTTGAACCATCTATTGCATTTTCGCCTGCAATAAGAATGCCGCAGATATTTATACTTTTGTTTTTTATTAAATTTAATTTTGCTAGAAGTGAGTTACTTATACAAAAGTGGCGTAATTTAAGTGTTTATTATAAAGCAGCGATGGTGGTCATTATTGGTTCGTTGTTATTATGCAACATAGCCAATTTCAATTATATAGATGCAATAGTAAAAACTAATATCCATAATATAAATATAGATATTATTGGTGGTAATATCCAGCTGTTTTTTTGGGCTAATATTTGGTTTTTCTTAATGGTTATTGGGTTAATGTATTACATATTCAAGTTTTTAGAGGCACAGAAGATGGTAGACGTACCACCTAAAAATCTAGTGTTATCCGTAGCGAAAGAGAGCTCGCCAGAAGATATTGAAAGGTATATAGATATTTTAAAGGAAATCAGCAGACAGAAAGGGGGCAGACAGCATGGTTAAGAAGGTATTAATTATGTTAGGCGTAATTGCAGCAGTTATGGCCCCGTTAATGGTGGTAGCAGGAGCTTGCTCATATACGTATGGCGAAACACCAATACCAGAAACACTAAAAGGAAAGTTATAAGATAAAGAGAGGGGCATTTCGCCTCTTCAATAAAAAAAGGATGATGAAAGATGCAGACAATTTTAGATTCATGTAAGAGGATTATCAATATGCAGCGAGACTTAGCGGAGTATAAAGCGGAGAATCTGATAAGCAAAATGACATGTCCGGTGGACATCAAAGAGAAGCTTAAAAAAATGATTGTTGACCTTGTCTCAGATGGAAGTACGCGTGATGGAAGACAATCGGTATATAAGATTCTTACTAAGTCAACGGGTAAAAGTGAAAGAACCATTTTAGAACATGCCAATCGCTCGCTAGCAGAGATTACATTAGATGAAAAAACAAGGGAAATATTTGAACAAATCGGAGTCAAAGGTGAAGTGACAGCTGCAAAGTTCTTAAAGGCAGCAGCAAAAGAAGTAGAAAAATCTGTAGATGAAGAAAAGAAAAAAGGAACATGGATAGGTTAGGAGCATGTAAATGCAAATCATTGATAAAGTAGCACTACAGCTAAGCCATCAGATTGTACAAGCTTCACCGAATAAGGTGGATGCTCAGGTTGTAAGATACTTTTTAATTCGGGTGCTGACACAACTAATGTTTTGGGTCATCATAATACTGATTGCTATCCTTCTTAATATTGGTTTATTAACAGTCTTAGCAGTGCTGATAACATTTTACCCGCTTCGAAGATGTTGGGGAGGGGCGCATTTGCAAAATGATACTGCTTGCCTTTTCGTAAGCATTATCACAACACTTCTAGCTGCCTGGATAGCAGCTTTTATGTGGGTAAATATACCCGCTGTTTTAGTAAGTTATCTGATTGCTTTTTTAATTGTAACGTGTACAGATGTAGTAGATAGCCCTGATAAGCCAATTGTAAAGTTAAGATCAAAATTTAGAAGGCAAGGATATATAACGCTAATCATTTTACTTATCATTAATATCTTAACATTATTTTGGGGAACAGATATCATTGCAAGTGCACTATTACTAGGTGTTGCCTCAGAAATGATAAGTGTGGTAATTGGCAAAATCATGTATCAGTGAGCATAACAAATATTCTTTGTGCTGTAACTTTTCTCTCATTACCTACATATAAATAGAGTGAAGCACTATTTGTATGGGGGGATTATATGTGATATGGTATTCAGTACTCATAGCATTTGCAGTTACCATTGACAGTTTTAGCATCGGTGTAGCGTATGGAATGAAAAAGGTAAGTATTCCACTGGTTTCAGTGCTTATTATCAATGCTTTATGTGTGGTTTTTTTTTCTTTAGCATTGGCAGCGGGTAATATTTTAGCTTATTTTTTATCCTATACGGTTGCTACGTATGTGAGTGCAGCGATTTTAATAGGACTAGGAAGTTGGCTTTTGTTGCAAATTATGATTAACAAGAGCACACCAAAACAAGAAAGTGGTCTTCTAAAGAAAATACATATTAAATCACTAGGTATCGCCATTAATATTTTAAAAGAACCAGCAAGCGCCGATATGGATGTATCTGGTGAGATTGATAAAAAAGAAGCGATGTTTTTAGGGAGTGCGCTTTCGTTGGATTCAATGGGGGCAGGTGTTGGCGCTTCTTTAGGCATTATTCATGCGCTATATGCAGTAGGATTTTTGGCATTATTTAATTGGTTATTTCTAATCAGTGGGATTCACATTGGTAAGTTTTGTGGAGAATTAAACATAAAACAAAAGATACAGTACATTCCTTGTTGTATTTTGATAGGGTTAGGACTGATGAGGCTATTATAATGAACATATAACATATCATATAAAAGCGGCACTACTGCCTTGCGAGGCAACAGTGTCGCTTTTATATGTCAGTTACTCGGCAAATACATGCCGACCAATTCGTTTGATGACAGGTCGACTATAAATCCAATTATTCGTTGTTTTTGCGGGATTATAGTAGTAAATTGCACCACCACTAGGATCCCAGCCATTTAATGCGTCTTGTGCCGCCCGAATTGAGTCTTGTTCCATCTGTGCATGAATCTGTCCATCAGCCACTGCGGTAAAGGCGCGTGGTTGATAGATAACTCCTGCAACGGTATTTGGGAAAGAGGGGTGGCGTACACGGTTTAAAATAACAGCACCTACTGCTATTTGGCCGATATAGGGTTCACCTCGAGCTTCCCCATTTATAGCACGTGCCATTAAGTATACATCACCAGATTGACTGGTCTTATTGGTCTGACCGGTGGGTAGGCCTAAAGCTGCTAATGTTTGAGGACCTGTAATCCCATCTACAATCAATCCATTTCTAGCTTGAAAATTACGCACTCCTTGCGTGGTGCGCCAGCCATATATGCCGTCTACAGAACCATTATAATATCCCCATTTTCGCAGTAGATATTGTATATCTTTTACTTGCTGTCCTCTCGAGCCATAGCGTACTAAAACAGACTCAGTGTTCCAAGTACGATAGTAATACGCACAACCACCGAATACAAGACCTAAAACTAGTAAAGCAATGATTATTTTTTTCATATGCATCCTCCTCTATAAACATTATTTTCATGACAAAAATATTTTTTGTCAATGTTGGAGAAAATATGTGTAAGATTCGCAGATAAAAAATGTAAAGGAGTAATAATATGAAACTATGGATGCCTGACAGAGTGTATTTTGAACCAATTGCCTATGATTACCCAATGGGGCGCAAGATACAAGATTTTTGCAATAAGAATCAAATACCCATTTTAGAAACAACATCGCATAATCAAGTAAGAGATATTCCAGGAGATACGGAAAAGGAGCGTTATGCCAATGCAAAGCGTACACTAGTGGTGGGAACAAAAAAAGCTTAAAATTAGAAGTGTGCAAACCTTCTGCCCACTATCAGTTTTACCTAATGACAAACAGCCCTGGGCACTGTGAATATTGTTATCTATTTACAACACAAGGCAAAAAAACTTATGTACGAGTATATGTAAATTTAGAAAAGACGTTTAAGGCGATTGATAAAGATATCGCAGAAAGACTGCCTAAAAAAACGGTATTTGAAGCAGCCAGCACAGGAGACCCATTAGCAGTTGAACATATTACAGGGGGACTGTATGAAACGATTTCACATTTTGGGACATTAACCCATACAAAGCTAATAAAGTAGCGAAGTAATCTTAGGGACGGATTCTGATGATTGCGTAGTGAAACGAAGCACTGAAAGGAAATCAGCAGAACCGTACCCTATGATTATGTAGCGGAATATGGAAATATATA
>SKGK01000029.1 GCA_007117465.1 Clostridia bacterium
CATTGCCGTCGAAGATCCTCTGTGTCTCGTGCATGAAGTCATAGGCACGGTCAGAGATCGCCGAGCCCATCGCAATCGAGAGATTCATATCACGCAGGAGTTCCCACCCGTTCGCGCCATAGGTGACTACTGTGGACTTATAGGTACTACGGGGGAGAAAGAAGGCACTCCAGGAACCCGGTGTCATAAAGCGCTGATAGTGATTCGCAAGATCGACATGGAGGTGATTCGTGAGTCTCTCATAGGGGCCGTTATAAGCCGCGATTACCTTGAGGAAGAACCAAAGCGAGACATAGCCCGCTTGCCTGAGGAGTTCGCGGATTTCGACGTTCTCGGTGGAGAAACGGCCACTCAATGCGACGGTAAGTAACTGTTGAAAGACGAGCGGCCCATCCTCACGGGAGAAGAAAGGCGCCTCCTCGTGAGGAAGCAATTCGATAGGTATCGCCTGAGGAATCGACGGAGGAAGGATAACTCGTTTCTTTTTATTCGAGCTCTCGCCAGCCCGCTCCTGTGAAGGATCGCTCTCTCGGGGGTGCGCTTGGGTGGTCATTCTCTTCCTTCCTCGCGGGATTCAAGCCCTGCAACCGGAAGAACGACATTCTCGGTAGCGCGTGAGAGCCTCTTTCTTCGTATGGGCCTCTCGACGGAGGTGTCTCGTGGGGGGTGTGTGTTTCCTTCTTCTCGTGGGGGGTCGCTTTCACGGGGATCGATGACTCGTTCATGGGTGTTTCCTTCTTCGAGGAGCTTGAAGCCTCCTTGAAAGCCGTAGAGAGCGTCCTGGAGGGCTCTCTGAACGGATTCGACAGAGATATTTATCTGATTATACGTGTTACCACGGTCGAGACGCTCTCTGTCGAGCTCCTTCTTGTTCTCGAGCTCTTCCTTCTTCGCGTGGAGGGCGAGAATGTCCTTCGCGGCGGATAAGCGAATCTTGTCATTGCCACTTTGAAGCGCGTCCTCGTAGACGAAGAGCGCGGAATTGTATAATTCGCGTTCCTTCGAGGAGAAGTCACTCCACTTTGAGGGTGTCTTGCCACTCGCGACGAGACTCGAGCTTCCTTGTGGTCTGTGCGTCGGTCGAGTTTCTTCTATTTCGAGGTCGTTTATCTCGTCCTTTCTTTCTTTGAGGAGTGTAGAGGGTTCGATATGTCGATAGTGAGGTCGCGTTTCGAAAGAGTTATCTTCATCGAGGAGCTCGTCGATATCATAATCGAGATATTCGCTGTCTTGCTCGTCGTCGTTTCGATCGCTTTCTTCTTCCACGAGAGAGAGTATAGGCACTTTACAACGGGGGGAGGAAGGAGTAGGCTATGATAAATTATTTAAGGAAAGGAGAAGCTATCTATGAGGATGATAAAGAAAGGAGTCTACCTATATGAGTGAGGTGTCATTTGAGACGATGCGCGTGAGTGACGCATGTGAGGCATTCGGGTTGAATCCTCCGAATGTCTATCGCTGGATTAAGGAGGAGGGCCTCGGTGAGAGGACGAGTACGGGCAGGATTCATCTGAGGAAGGAGGATATCGACACGCTTATTGAGTTATCTGAGATCTCGAAGAAGCGCTCCTTGCATGCGAATGAGGAGTGGAAGAGCCCCTCGAAGAGCGGCTTTCTTGAGATCGGCTACTCGTCGGGTGATGGGGAACTTCTATCGAGGACACTCAACGGGAGGTACGATGACTTCATATTGCGAGTCTTCTTTGACGAGTACGGGAAGCGCCTTAAGAGTGTGCCTTCTATTTTGAGGTGGTGGATGTGTGCCTGGCTCCTGGGAGTGAGGGAGTGCTACCGGGATACGTTGGGGGTATTCTTTTTCTCGTTACGCGATCGATACGGGCTTTATTTCGATATGACACGGAAAGTGAATGAGACCTTCATAGGGGAGGTCGATGAGGAGCGGATCGACAAGGTGAGAGACTTGCGACTCTTTGAGGATGTACTCGGCTTGAGAGAGGGAGGAAAGTAAGATGAAAGCAACGGGAATACAGGCAGTTAAGACGCGAATCTTTGTGAGGCATCTTAAGGAGAGACAGAGGAGCGGTGTTATCTATACGCCCCCTGCGAGTGTGAGGAGGAGGAAGGAGGAGGGTGAGGCGAAAGTAGGAGGGCATCTTACAGGAATCGCCTATGTCTTGTCTTGCGGTGAGGATGTAAAGGAAGTACGTCCTGGGGATTATGTCATCCTACATGGGGAGGCGAGCGGGATGGGCGGCTTTCTCGAGGAGGAGTTTGACTTCCTTTGTGCCTTCTACGAGGAGGAGGAGGTCGTCGGTGTGTTGAGGGATTATAAGGAGTGAGTGAGTGAGGAGGTAGGTAGTTATTAGTTGTCTTTGGGTGAGTGCGGTTACCCCCTACTTGTGAGGGGGTGATTTGTCAAAAATTGCCGCGTATGTTGTGGGGTAGTATACACCCCCCCAAGCGCGCGTTTTTCGGACGGGGTGGGGTAGGCGTCGAGTATGCAAGAATCCCTACATAGCACGATAGCGTTATAAAAATCCTTTATACTCACACGCCGTTCCATAAAAAATATTGAGTTTCCCTGGAACGAATTCCCTTGAGTATATCGGGAATAGGGTAGATATTTTAAAGGTAGCCGTTGGCTACGTTGAAAACCGTTCCAAAGGGTAGAGAAAATGACCGACAAGCAATGGGAGAAAGCAAAAGCAAGGCATGGGAAACTGATGGCGGCTGTAGACTTCGCGACACGTGAGGGAACCGCTCTACCAAAACAGTCCACATTGGTAGGACAATTGACAGAGTTTTTGTGGGAACTGTCAAACGAAACCGAAGACGGGAAAGCTCTGTTACAGTTGAAAGGCGGATTGCTGATTGCATCGCTTGCAACGTCCATAGGCGCAATAGTCGAGGATTCAATAAACGGGACCAAAGGAAAGGAATAGAGAAAATGAACACAACAATAGAAAGAGAAACCTATTACCATAATGATGAAGTATACGCAAATAAAGCCATATTGACCATAACCGTGCATTCAGACGGGGCAACTGAAATTGAGCTCATACGACGCAAGGGTAACAGTGAATCGACAATGGTAATCGCCGTGGAATCGTCCACTGTTGCAATACGTCGTACACTCGACCGATGCAAGCGGTTTCTCGCATCCTACACTTGCGAACGACGTGAGATAAAGACAAGCTAACTACTCATCAATAGCCTGTCAATGTAAGCGAGTCCCCTCAATGGGGACTCTTTTTTTTGTGTTTCACGATTGTTTCACGGGGTGGCGAATTACATAGTAAAATATCTATATTCCCCTCAGAGCGCTTGTGAGCCATTTTAAGACGTTCTACCTTTTAATGGTACTTTCATACCACTATAGCCTTGAAAGCCCCTTACGGGCGCTCCTGTCGCCTGTCGATAACTCCAATTCTACCCGCACGGAATAGCATTTTACCCTATAGAGGGTATATAATCTCTATACCCTCTAATAACTGCTAATACCCCACCCAATCGACTTAATCCACCCCCTCCAGGGCACAAAGTAGGTAAAATATGCATACTATGCATACGCTATGCAGTACCGCTATGCAGTTAACTCTATACAATACAAGCAATTACAAGAAATATGCAGATTATGCAGGTATCTCTCAATGTCAGTGTTTCACGTGAAACACTATTCAGACTATAACCTCAATACCCTCACTTACTTTCACTTACTCCCTTTATCTATATATATATTATTATATATATATATAATATATATAAATTTAATAAAAACTTCAGAGAGAGACCGAAAAAACCGCCGACAGAGAGAACTGCATAATCTGCATAATTTGACTCAATCCCTTACACCATAAGCAATTAACCTGCATAGTAAACTGCATAGCCCCTGCATACTATGCAGAATTCGGTCTACTTGCCCGACTTGTATAGCGACAAATTGGACAAATTATCTCAAAAAAAGTTGCACAAATCTACCACCATACCCCATTGACATTATATGTAATACCTGCTACTGTACTCTCACGATACATAAACCGTATCCTTATTAAGGGATACGCAATTATGGGACGACGTAATAGCGTACCTATTACTTGTCACCCCGCGAGAAAGAAAATTAAAAAACTTTCTCAGAGGGTATTGACATTATACGTTGAATTTGCTACAGTACATTCAACGTTAAGGAACGAAAGAGAGGAAAGCAAACGACAAAAGAAACGGAGTAGCAGTAACACGGTAAATGGTAAAGTGAATATGAGTCACAAATACCTATCCTTACAGTGTAGCCACCCGGGGACCGTCAATCCCCACGAATGCGAGTACGTACCAAGTACGTCACGATCTTTCAAAACGAGTCATGCATAGGTAGAGATACCTACGCACACAGGTAGAATGGTAACAGACAACCATTCAAAGGGAGCGAAAACCCTACCTGTCATATGACCACTAACGTACGGAATCACGGTGTCCTGTCAGAGTCATATATCTTAAGTGGTATATCGTGACAGTATCTCAAGGCACTACCGTATCGGCTAACATCCATTAGTACCACCGTAGCCAAGGTGAAACGAACTCCTAACATAGGAGGTGTAGTCTAACCTGGGGCTCCAGGTCCCTCGAGAGGACCCGGTGGCATCCCGATCGCCTAAACCGACCACACGAAAGGAATCTCACATGACAATCTACACAAAGTACCTCGGACCGACCTCGACTCGAGGTTCCCGCATAAAGGTATGGGTCTACTGGCATGACCGCGACCGCATGGAAAAGACCTACCCCTACTCATACACCGCACTCGACCCACACGACGCCGCCGTAGCCTCATTTATAAACGAGTGGACCTCGCTCGTAACGCGACACTTCCGCGACGATGCGCAATCCTACGTCCTTAAAAACCCCCCTCAAGGACCGTGGTACGTAGGCGAATCACCCGACTCTCGAGGTAACGTCTATACAAACGTCCGCATAGGTAGACTCGGCCTCACTGACTAACCAAGAAAGGAACGCACACATGAAGAAGTACACAATGGCTGTCGTTCACGACGACCTTCCCGACTCCTACGTAACAGTACCATACCCATTCAACCCCTCGAAAAAGTTCAAAATAGGCGACTACGATTGCATCGTAACTCGTGCTCCCGATCGCCACCTCCTCCGTCGCATATGGCAACAGTACGAATGGTTCGAGAAAGACATAAAACGTCTCGAGAAATGGTTCACTACCAAGCAGTACAGGGACACATTCACAAAGAAAGTCTACACCGCAACCGAAGTCACCACCGGAGCAAAGATCGTCGCCTCTCACGAGTTCGCCGAAGTACCCCCCTTAGCCCTTAGCGTCGTAACTCGCTACTGTGAAAAACATGGTATCACAACAAACGAGGCACTACGCTCAAGGGTAGAAAGACTCAAAAATAAGAAACTCCTCTCCCTCGCTGACTTCCTCAACCACATGGAGAACCTCTCATGATAAGTCGACTAACGAAAGACACACTCCCCCTCGACGAACCCTTCATCCTCAACGGAATCGAGATCTCCCCAGGGGACGTAATCCTCTACCGAAACGAGGAACCCCGACCCGACGAGGAATACTACACTTCCGTCATGACCATCTGGGGAGCCCTCACCATGAACGGATTCCTCTTCGATCCCCGAGAGTACGTCTACGAATATACGATCCTCAAGAGAGAATCCCTCTCAGAAAGGAATAGCGAACCATGACCCTCGAAAGAATCAAGCAAGAAGTAAGGAAAGGAAACTACGTCTACTACAAGACACCGAACTACCGTGTCATAGAAGACCGCTACATAGCAGGTAGATTCCTCATTCACTCGCAGTTTAACGACCACTATATCGGTCTCACATGGCAAGACGATCGCACCCTCAACGGCGACGAATCAGACTTCTATCTCGCCTAAAAGAAAGGAGTAATAAAAATGCGCAAATCTCTCAAGAAGACCCTCGTCGAGGACCTTGGCTACTCTCACGACGAGGCAATCATCGCAATAGAAGCCGCCCGTGAAGACTTACAGGAACTCGTCGAGGAAGGTGACTTCATAGCCGCCTTCGA
>SKGK01000031.1 GCA_007117465.1 Clostridia bacterium
AATAACTACTATAAAAGAGTGGTTGTATGGAGAAAAAATTAGAAGTAAGCTTTATGTTAGATTTTTACAATAAACTTCTTACCGAAAAACAGGCAGATACGCTTGATTTTTATTATAATCAGGATTTGTCGCTAAGTGAGATAGCCGAGCATTTAGCTATTAGCCGTCAAGGGGTACGGGATAGTATCAAAAGAGGAGAGCGTCTTTTGTATGAATTAGAAGAAAAGTTAGGCTTGGTCAAAAGGTTTAATAGTATACACGATAAACTTGCTTTGATTGAAAAAAACATCACTGCAATGGAAGTGCTTAATGCGCAGCATATACAATCGAGCGCGCTACTTTTTAATATTGAAGAAATTAAGCGAATTTTAACAGAAATCGATGAAAAAGTATAGATTGGGGTTTTATAAATGGTTTTTGAAAGTTTATCATCAAAACTACAAAATACCTTTAAAAAGTTAAAAGGAAAAGGAAAATTGAATGAAAAAGACATCAAAGAAGCAATGCGAGAAGTAAAACTCGCACTGTTAGAAGCGGATGTTAATTTTAAAGTGGTAAAAGACTTTGTAAAAACAGTTTCTGAAAAAGCAGTAGGAGAAGAAGTGCTCAAAAGTCTTACCCCAGGGCAGCATGTGATTAAAATTGTTAATGAAGAACTTACCAGTTTAATGGGAAGTACACAGAGTAAGATTGTATTTGCCTCTAAACCACCTACAATTCTAATGTTAGTGGGTCTGCAAGGCGCTGGTAAAACAACGGCTTCTGGAAAACTTGCAGGACTTTTGAGCAAACAAGGCAAAAAACCGTTATTAGCTGCGTGTGACATATATAGACCAGCGGCTATCAAACAGCTGCAAGTGGTGGGTGGACAGCTAGATATTCCAGTATTTACAATGGGAGACAAACAAAATCCTGTTGATATAGCAAAAGCAGCAGTTGAGCATGCTCGCTCTAATAACAATGATGTTTTGATTATAGATACCGCAGGAAGACTACACATCAATGAAGAATTGATGGACGAGCTTCATAACATTAAATCGAGTGTGAGACCTAGCGAAATTTTGATGGTGGTAGATGCAATGACAGGGCAAGATGCGGTCAATGTAGCACAAAGCTTTAATGAAAAATTAGGCATTGATGGCGTTATTATGACCAAGTTAGACGGTGATACGCGTGGAGGTGCTGCGTTATCCGTAAGAGCAGTTACAGGTAAGCCTATTAAATTTGCAGGGGTTGGTGAAAAGTTAACAGATCTAGAACCATTTTTTCCAGACCGCATGGCATCTCGTATATTAGGTATGGGAGATGTATTAAGCCTTATTGACAAAGCACAAGAAGCATTTGATGAAGAAAGGGCGATGGAGCTAGAGAAGAAACTACGTACACAGCAGTTTGCGTTAGATGATTTTTTAGAGCAGCTCCAACAAATGAAGAATATGGGGCCGTTAGATCAAATACTTGGCATGATGCCAGGCATGAATCAGAAAGCACTTAAAAACGTAGATATAGATGATAAGCATCTTGACCACGTAGAGGCAATTATTAAATCCATGACGCCCAAAGAGCGTACAGATCCCGCAATTATTAATTCTAGCCGCAAAAGGAGAATCGCAATGGGAAGTGGTATGAGGGTTCAAGATGTTAATAATCTACTAAAGCAGTTTACCCAAATGCAAAAAATGATGAAACAGTTTAATAACCCTAAAAAGCTTAAAAAGGGAAAAATGAATTTTCCTTTTATGTAATCTGTCAGTTATACAGAAAAAAGATGGTCAGTTAGACAGGGAAATATAAAAAAAGAAAAGCATAATTCGTGTGTTTTTTCAGTCTAACATCTAACTTCTGAGATAAATAGCTTGATGGGAGAATACAAATGTTTGATATGCAAACTATTTGGATCTTTAGAAATATTAGTATTTGAAGGAGGTGAAAAATATGGCGGTAAAAATAAGATTAAAAAGAATAGGTGCAAAAAAGTCTCCTTTTTATAGAGTTGTTATAGCGGATTCAAGATCACCAAGGGATGGAAAATTTATTGAAGAAATCGGAACATACAATCCTTTGAAAAATCCTGCAGAAGTGAATATTGACGATGAAAAGGCAATAAAATGGCTACAAAATGGTGCACAACCTACAGATACTGTGAAAGTTTTACTTAAGAAAAATGGTATTATGGATAAGTACGAAGTAGCGAAAAAGAATGCGTAATAAGCTTATGGAGGTGTATCACTCTTGAAAGAATTACTAGAAATCATTGCAAAAGCATTGGTTGAACATCCAGAAGATGTGCATGTAAGCGAAATAGAAGGTGAGCAATCCATAATTCTTGAGTTGCGTGTTGCACAAGACGATATGGGAAAGGTCATCGGCAAACAGGGAAGGATTGCAAAAGCAATTCGAAATGTTATAAAAGCAGCTGCTACTAGAGAAAATAAAAGAGTGGTAGTAGAAATTTTGCAATAAGTCATATATGTTTAAAAGTGGAGTGAGGACTTTGTCCCACTCCTTTTGTAATGAGGGATTTGTTTGTTAGAAAGTAGAAGGTATGGAGGTAAGCAGATGGAGACAAAAAAGCACTTAGAGGTAGGTAAGATTGTCAATACGCACGGCATTAAAGGAGGCGTAAAGGTAGTGTCGTATACAGATGACCCATCAGATTTTGAAACATTTGATTGGGTATATATTAAACAAAAAGAAGCACTAGACAAAATTACGATTAGCAAGGTGCAGTATCAAAAAAATAATGTTATTCTTTATCTAGAAGGTATAGAAACTATTGATGAAGCGGAAAAATATAAAAATCGTTTACTGCTCATTGACCGCGATATGGCGATACCGTTACCTGAAAATGTATACTATATATCTGACCTTATCGGACTTAAGGTGAGAACAGAAGACGGAGAAATACTTGGAACCATTTGTGATGTTTTTCCTACGGGGAGTAATGATGTGTATGTTGTTAAGCGTGCAACAGAGAAGGAAGAAATATTACTACCTGCCATTGAAGAGGTAGTAAAAGAAATAGATCTAGATAATGGTGTAATGACAATAAATTTGCTTGAAGGACTGATAGACGAATGAGATTTGATGTATTGACGCTTTTTCCAGATATGTTTGAAACAGTATTAGGGGAGAGTATTATTGGGCGTGCAAGGAAAAGCGGTATTGTAACGTTTAATTTTATCAATATACGAGACTTTTCAGAAGATAAACATAAAAGTGTAGATGATTATCCTTATGGGGGTGGCAATGGGATGGTAATGCAAGCACAGCCTATTTACAATGCGTACCAAAGTATTGTAAAAGATTTGGAAAATAAGCCTACGGTTGTTTATTTAACGCCTACGGGGAAGGTTTTTGACCAAAATATCGCCAAAAATTTTGCGGCTTATAAGCATTTGATACTGCTATGTGGTCACTATGAAGGTATAGACCAGCGCATTATTGATGAAATTGTCGATGTTGAAATATCCATCGGTGATTTTGTACTGACAGGGGGGGAAATTCCTGCGATGGCAATTATGGATTCTATATGTAGGCTGCTGCCAGGTGTACTAGGAGCAGAAGAAGGGTACAAAGATGAGTCTCACTATGCAGGGCTACTTGAATATCCACAATACACACGTCCAGCTGAGTTTAAAGGCAGAAAAGTACCCGACGTACTTTTATCTGGGCATCATGCCAATATTGAGAGGTGGAGGCAGGAACAGGCGATTAAGATAACAAAAGAGAAAAGACCCGATATGATAAAAAGGTAAACCAGCTAAATCATCCAAGGTTTACCTTCTTTTTATGAAAAATAATATAGAATATTGACAAATTTTACGATAAAAAGATATAAAAAAGAAGGATTTTATAAGAGAATGGCGAATATCAAAAGAAAGAACAAACGTAAAATATAAACGACGAGTAAAGGGGAACAGTGCATGAATACAAGAACAGTAAAGATAGGACTTTTTTTATACATAATAATACTCGTGCTTGCTAATACTGTGGCAGTTGCACAGGATTTAACAGGATTTTATAGGGATGGTGTGTGGGAGGAATATACCTTTGAACGGACATATTTACAGGTGAATGGAAAATTGTTAGACACCGATGTACCACCCCTTATTTTCAATGACTACTCCGTTGTTCCTGCACGCGCAGTATTTGAGCAATTAGGTGCACAGGTAAGCTGGGATGGCAGTAAAAATCAAGTTACTGTCTCTTTGTATCATACCGATATATTACTCCAAATCAACAGCGATATTGCCATTGTAAATGGTAATCCACATCAAATGGCGCTCGCTGCAAAAAATATTAATGACCGCACGATGATTCCCACGCGTTTTGTTGCAGAAACATTAGGTATGGATGTTGATTGGATAGGGGAGCAAAGATTGATTACTATTGATTATAGTCCCCAAAAAGAGAAATCGGATGGACCAACGATGTTAAATGGTGTGGATTTCATGCGTGAAGGTGATAAGCATATTGTTACAATACAAATGGATTTTTTAAAGCAGCCGTATGTATTTAGGCTAAGCAATCCAGAGCGCATTGTAATAGATATCCCGCATTCGACGTTAGCGATTTCGGAAAAGATTGACGTAATAGATGATGGCATTATAACAAATATTCGCTATGGACAGTTTGACGACGATACCACCCGTGTTGTCCTTGATGTAATAGGGAAACCAATGTTTGAGATAGCCAAGGCACAAGGGAAAATAAAAGTAATGCTCTCGCGAGAGTCCTATCAAAATATATATTACAGTAATAATGAAGGACCACAATTTATGATATATCATCATGTGATAGGAGAGGGTGATGCAAAAGTAGTTGGTACAAAGAATCGGTATATGCTTTCTATTCCAATTTCTGCAGTGGATTTGGGGGAAGGGCGAATGGATATTAATGATCAGTATGTTGAATTTGTTGATATTGTTAAAAATGTCGATACATCAACCACGGATATTATTTTCAAAACGAAAACAGCGTATGATTTTAACATAAAGCCAGCAAAAGATGGCACCAAAACGATTGTCAGTATGCAAATGCCAACTCCAGAGGATGTCAAAGACAATCCATCCTCCCCGCACGAAGATGAAATAGAAGGGGTTTTAAGTGAAATTGAATTAGACCCAAAAGCAAAAGATAAAATTGTCGTGTTAGATCCAGGGCATGGTGGCAGTGATCCCGGTGCTATTTATGGGGGTGTTATGGAGAAAGATTTGAATTTAGATATTTCATTAAGGCTATATGAGCTATTAAAGCAAGGTGGCGTTCAAGTATACATGACGCGTACGGACGATAGATTTATACCGCTAGAAACAATTGCTGAATATGCCAATCAGTTAGATGCAACGTTGTTTTTGAGTATTCATAATAATGCATGGCTGGAAAACAGAAACTATGATGGTACAATGATGTTTTATTTTCCATCACCCGTCAGTCCATATTACAACATTTCTGGAAGACAGTTTGCGCAAATACTTCAAACAGAAGTGGTAACGCGCTTAGGTACAACAGATAGATCAATACGTCAAGGTCCCACATATGCAGTGCTCAAAAATACAAATATGCCAGCGGTGCTTGCAGAAATAGCCTTTATGAGCAATCCAAAAGACCTTGAGAATTTAAAGACCGAAGCATTTCGCCAAACAGCAGCAGAAGCTTTATATGTAGGGATAGTAAAAGCATTAAATGAAACAGTAATGAGTAATTGACTTGTGAAATAAAGGGTTTTTATAAGCACTAAAACAATATGAGATTTTGTCATGTTTTGCGACACGGCTATCGCATGAAGAAAATTTATGGAAATAGTTTAATAATTGGTCAATTAAAAACCAGTGAGAAAAGCAATGAAATAACTGCTGTTCCAGAATTGCTAGATTTGCTTTTCGTAAAAGATTGTATAATAACATTAGATGCAATGTCT
>SKGK01000172.1 GCA_007117465.1 Clostridia bacterium
ATTTTTGTGTTTGCCTGTGTTATTTCAGTCGTAGGTGTGTTATTTGCGAGGCCGATTTTATCGGTGATTACACCAGGGTTAAATGCAGAGACTTTTGCGCTTACCGTACAATTGCTGCGTGTGTTATTTCCCATGATTATTTTCACAGGACTTGCCTTTGCATTTGTAGGTATTTTGCAATCATTTAGTGAATTTACCATTCCAGCATCTATTAGTTTGCTTTCTAATCTTGTCATTATTATTTATTTTATTTTTTTCAATGAGCGATTTGGTATTTATGGACTAGCAGTTGCAATGCTTATTGGGTGGTCAACACAAGTAGTTGTGCAAATACCCGCGCTCATCAAAAAAGGATATCGGTATCGATGGGTACTTAGTATCAAGCATGAAGGGATTAAAAAAGTAGGTGCGCTAGCACTTCCAGTACTTATTAGTACGTGGGTGCAGCCTGTCAATGTATTAGTAAACATCCGCTTAGCGTCTTATCTCAATGAAGGTAAGGCGATTGCTTCGCTTAACTATGCCAACAAACTATATATTATCATTGTAGGTGTGTTTACTTTTGCACTTACCAATTTCCTTTTTCCCTCACTTTCTAGAATGAGTGCAGGCAATCACAAAGAAGAATTTGCTCGAGTAATGAATAGAGCAGTACAAACGGTGATGTATTTCATTTTTCCACTAATGATAGGGTTTATGGTGCTTAGAGTGCCACTGATACGTTTGATTTACGAAAGAGGAGAATTTGATGCATTTTCTACCCAGCTTACATCAACTGCTTTATTATTCTATTCAATAGGAATGCTAGGGTTAGGTATACAAGATGTTATGAATAAAGGGTTTTATGCACTACATGATGCTGCTATTCCGATGAAAATATCGATTGGAGGCATTATATTAAACATTGTACTGAGTGTTGTGTTTGTCCATGTTATTGGGACGGGCATAGGTGGATTAGCGCTGGCAGCATCTATTGCGGCAGTAGTTATTTCAGTGCTATTGGTGGTGAATATGCAAGCAAAGATAAAAGGAGTTATTACCCAAAGTACGCTCAAACATTTACTAAAAACAGCCATCGCGTCCTTGTTGATGGGCGGTGTGGTATTATGGGTATATAGATTGATTGCGCATGAGGTTGCTATGACTACAATCGATAAAATACTTAATCTAGCAGTTCCCGCAGTTGTAGGCGTTATGATATATGGCATAATGAGTATTATACTACGGATGGAAGAAGCAAAGTTTGTTATGCAAGTAATGAAAGATAAATTCAGAAAGGGTGCATAAGATGAGTGAAAGCATGATTTTACGTTTTTTGAGAATAATACTGACAAAAATGCAGTGGTATTACAGGCACAGTGTTTTATACAAAATGCTTTTTTGCGTATCACGGTTTATCGATGAAGTGATAAGTACAAGCAGGGTGGTTGGATTTTTCACAAGGGATTGGCAAATACAAAAGGCGTGGTGTGATAGCAAGACTCATGCGGCAATCATTTTTCCAATAACTATAATAAAAAAAATTAGACAGCAAATGGGAGGGTTTTTAGAAAATGTTGTACAAGAGAGCTCTTTTTTTGCTGCAACAAAAGAAATTTTTAATCGGCCATTAGGGGTAAGCTGTCGTATTTGGGGATGGGGGCTCGTGGCTTTTGTCTTAACAGAGGGATTATTATGGCTGCTTTTTCACACAAATACTGTAGGTAGTATGCTTATCAGAATAGGCGGTGTGATACTAGCTGTAGGACTAACTTATATTAACAGGACAGTGAAAGATTTATATGATGGCAGTCAATTAGCAAAATTTGTTGGTGGTTTTTTTACACCATGAAGATGGGGAGGGGATATAGATGGTAGAGAAGAAAACGCAAATAGCGGTAATTATAATAGGCATTTTAGTAGGCATTTTAGCGTTTGTACTACCAATGACTTCTTTTGTAAAAGTGTTAGGAGCATTAGTAGTAGTCATTGCTATTTTGCGAAAGGTAGAAATTGGCGTATTTTTAGTAGTGGCATTAACCCCATTTTCTCCGTCTACAATGCCGCTTGTAGGCTTAGTGATACTATGTGCGATTTCACTTGTGCTTAAGCTATTTTGGGATAAAGACTTTAAGCTTAGGTGGGGAAATATCGAAGTATGTATACTATTTTTTGCCATTATGCTTGTTTATGCGAGTGTGACATCTTTTGCATTTCAAAGTAGTATAAGAATCATGTTAGTGTTTGGTTCATTTTTACTTTTTTATGTGATACTTTATAATACCATTACATCAAAGCGAGCGTTATATGGACTTATTGTAGTTGGTGCTTTTTCTGCACTATTAGTGGGACTATATGGCATATATCAGCAGTATTTCGGGGCAGTCATGGAGCAGTCATGGATTGATGTAGAGATGTTTGAAGATTTAAGTATGCGTGTATATTCTACTTGGGAGAACCCCAATGTACTAGGAGAATATCTGGTGCTTTGGATACCTATTAGCTTTGGACTGATGTGGAGTGTTAGACAATGGTTTCATAAGATCGTATTTGCAGGGGTAACAGGTGTGTTGCTGCTTTGTATGGTTTTCACGCTATCAAGAGGTTCGTGGCTCGGTTTAATGTTAGCCATGGCGGTTTTTGCAATTATGAGCAGTAAAATTTTAGTATTACTTGGAGGAATAGGGGTTTTATCATTACCCTTTGCATTACCTGCTCATATCATTAACCGATTTTTAAGTATTGGTAATCTACAAGATACGTCTACCAGCTACCGCGTATCCATCTGGCAGGGCGCACTTCGAATGGCGCAAGATTACTGGCCTTCAGGTATTGGTGTAGGTTCTGAAGCGTTTGCTAAGATTTATCCGAGGTATGCCTTATCTGGGGCAGCTTTTGCACTCCATGCACATAACTTTTATATTCAAGTATTAGCAGAAGTCGGTGTATTTGGTGTCTTGGCACTGATTTTAGTACTGTTTGCTTTTTATAAAAATATTTTTGCAAGTTACTGGGATACGCAAGATAAATTTTTATCTACGTTTTTAATTGCAGGATGTGCGGGTATGACAGGCTTTTTGTTAAATGGACTATTTGATAATGTTTGGTATAATTATCGTATGGTATTGGTATTTTGGACAATGATTGCCCTAAGTGCAGTTGCATGTAATCTGGCAAAAGAAACGGGGGCAGACAAGCATGATAAAAGTAGTACATGTGGTAAGTGATACCAACATTGGTGGAGCGGGAAGATGGATAATTAATTTTTTAAAAGAGGTCGATAAGCAGCAATTTGACGCAAGTATTGTAATACCTCAGGGGGGACTGCTCAAAGAGCAAATTACAGCACTTAGGGGACATGTAATTGAAATACCTGGTATGGCGGATCGTTCGGTAGACATGAAAAGTATCTGGTATTTGTATCAGCTTTTCAAAAAGCATAACCCCGATATTGTGCACACTCATGCTAGCTTAAGCGCAAGAATAGCGGCTAGGTGTGCAAAGGTTAAAAAAATAATCTATACAAAGCACTGTATTGACGCAGTGGTAACGACTGGTATAAAGCAAAAGCTGATAACAAAAATGAATATCTGGTTAAGTGACTATATTATAGCGGTTGCAATGGCAGCTAAAGAAGGATTAGTTGCTTCAGGGCTCCCAGCGGATCGCATTAAGGTGTTGCATAATGGTGTTGATAAGTTATCTAAGATTTCTAAGCAGGAAAGAAACATATATCGAGATAAGTGGGGAATATCCACTGACGAAGTGCTCGTTGGTATTGTAGCTAGATTAGAAGAAGTAAAAGACCATGCAACTTTCGTAAAAGCAGCCCATGAAGTATTAAAACGAGGGAATGAGGCAAAATTTATCATTGTTGGTACGGGGGCTCAGGAAAAAACATTAAAAGAGCTAGTAAAGCAACTAGGGAGACTAAAAAATATTATTTTTACAGGACATACCCATGATGTAACAGCGGTGATGAACAGTATTGATATACATGTTATCTCTTCTAAGTCAGAAGCACTTTGTTTATCAATTATAGAAGCAATGAGTGTAGGTAAGCCCGGTATTGCGACACGTACAGGTGGCAACCCAGAACTAATTGAAGACAGCGAAAATGGTCTACTTGTACCGGTAGGAGATATACAGGCGTTAGCAGATGCAATGGAGAAGCTTATAAAAGATAAGCCACTTAGACAAATGATGGGACAAAAAAGTGAGCAAAAAATGGAAGAACATTTTACTGCGCATGGTATGGTTAAAAAGTTAGAAGCGCTGTATATAGAAAGAATAAAGCAGGATTAGAAAAGGAGGAATAATATGGAAAAGTTTATTAATAAGAAAGGAAAATTATTTGGGAAAATCAATCTATTAGACATAGCAATTGCATTACTTGTATTATTAGTGGCCGGAGCTTTGTATTATGTGTATTTTCGTGAGGATGAATCAGCGCAAGTGCTAGCTCATCGTATTGAGTATGACATTGAATTAGCAGTAAGACCAGAAACATTTGTAGAGGTAATCGCAGTGGGAGATAATATATGGGATAGTGTGAGGGGACATTACTTGGGAACAGTTATTGACAAACAAGTAAGACCTGCTACAAAAGTGAGTGAGGACATGGTAAAAGGCGAATATATATTAGCTAAGATTCCTTATATGTATGATGTTGTAATCACGCTTGAGGCTAACGGCAGGGTAACACCCTATAACATATTAGCAGAAGGCATCGAGGTGAAAGTCGGGCAGAGGATGTACGTAAAAGGGAAAGGATATGCAAGTCCAGGATTTATTGTTGGACTGCGATATGACGAATAAAGGTGTGTGAGAGGAGGCAATAAAATGTTTTTAGATGATAAAGGAAGAATTTTTGGAAAAGTGAGCATCATAGATATTGCAGTGATTTTATTTATATGTGCAGCAATCGGTGGCGCGTATTTTAAGTTTTTTATGACACCACAAGGGCAGGCAGCAGGACAATTTGATACGCTTATCTATCAGGTAGAAGTAAAGACGGTTAGGCAGCCTTCGGTAGATGCGATAATAGAAGGGGCGGCAGTATACGATGGGGAGTCAGGCAATCCTATCGGAGAGATTATAAAAAAAGAAGTAATACCAGCTAAAGGGTATATTGAAAAAGCAGATGGTACTGTTGTACAAGCGATGATACCTGAGCGCTATGATATGCTGATTACTGTGAAAACGCATGGGGTTGAAAATGACCATGGTTTTTTTGCGGGTGGGATTATTGAACTTAAAAGAGGTTCAGATCTTAGACTTCGTAGCAAGCGCATTGAAGTGCATAGTAGAGTGTTTGATATATGGGGCGATGAGAATGCCGCTGCACCAAAAGAGCAGGAAACACAGCCACAAGAAGAGGATGAATTCATCCGTATAGAAGGTGTTTTTAATGGTGGCATTGATGCCAATTCCATTGAAGTAGAGACGGAAGCGGAAGGACCCCGTGCTTATGTATTAGGGGAAGGGGTCATGGAAGAAAGATATGACGAATTCTTGCATCTCGGTGACATCATTGCTATCGCTTATTATGAAGATGAGTATAATCGGCGCATTATTGTAGAGATAGAGAAAACAGGAGAGCGGGCGACTAGTCCTTAAGG
The DNA here is from genome assembly GCA_007117465.1 of Clostridia bacterium. GTDB lineage: Bacteria > Bacillota > Clostridia > SK-Y3 > SK-Y3 > SKGK01. Next base: position 5,601 of record SKGK01000172.1, read on the forward strand.
CATCATCAAGAAAATATCAAGCCAATAGTGACGGCTGATTTTCCGCTATGCTTCGTTGTCGTCAATCGCAAGAATAATATGGTGGCTCTACTTTTGTAGACGTAGTAAGGTACATCTGCTGTTGCAGATGTATAGTTAACGCTAAATTCGCAATGCTCATTAAGCATAACTTATATAAATTCGTTATACTCATTAAGCAGAACTTGTATCAATCCTCC
>SKGK01000210.1 GCA_007117465.1 Clostridia bacterium
AAATTATTATTTTTTAATTAATATTATACGATAAAAACAAAACGGGCAATTTATTTTGTTATCTTTTTCAATTAAACAGGACGAAAGCATTATAAAAAGTAGTGCAGGGGTACTAGTAGTAAGAGTATATTACCTTGATTATACCCCAAAAAAATATCTTTATTCTTTAAATAATGTATAAAAGGCAGGAGGGAAGTACATAATACTTACAAATTAATCATTTGGAGGTATTTAGATGTTAAAAAGACGTTCGTATAAGGGTATAGTACTTCTTTGCGCAATTTTATTATTAGTAGGTTTTGGATTAGGGTATTATAGTTATATATGGACAAATACACCGTATCAAGAGCCTGCATTGGAGTTATCGGAACGTACAGATTATAAAGAAAATGATATAGCAGAGAGCGAAGAACAGGTAGATAAAAATGTATCTAGCATTTCTTCCGATAGCATTGATGAAGAATCAATGATTATGGTTGACAATCATATGGATGAAAAAAAGGTTTCTACAGATACAAAACTTGTTTTTGAAAAAAAATATTTAAAATGCGGACATGTCCGTATAGAAGAAATGATGGCATCAGATGTATTTATTGATATGAATAAGCACACACTACAACAACAATATCGAGCGTGGACCATTAAAAAATTTAGTTCTGATCGTGTGCAATTTTATAGAGAGATTGATGACAAGTGCTTAAGTCATTATATTGTAAGGGAATATGAAGGGAAGATTGGTGTTTTCTATCAAAATAACCGTGTTGATAATACATTAAAGCAAGTTATTGATATTAATATTCGCCAGTTACGTGAAGATGATCAGAGAAAATTAAAACAAGGGATTAGGGTAGAATCTGATTTGGAATTAGGACAACTGATAGAGGATTTTGGTAGTTAATTTTAATAAAAACCTTGTAATATTTTGTTGAATCATGTATAATCTTTTTGAATAATATTAATAAAGGGAGAGGTTTGAATGAAGAGCACGGGAATTGTGAGAAAAGTAGATGAATTAGGGAGAATTGTATTACCTAAAGAATTAAGAAGAACATTTCAGATTGATGAAAAAGACCCTATGGAGATTTTCGTAGATGAAGAAAAGATTGTTTTAAAGAAGTATGAGCCAGCTTGTGTTTTTTGCAATAGTGCAGACAACGTTTCAACGTATAAAAACAAAAACATTTGTGGAGAGTGTATGGATACATTAAAAAATTAATTATGCGTACTTAAAAATCCGTAGATAAGATTATCTACGGATTTTTAAGATTTTTATACACCGATTTGGTAAAGCATATCTTTTAACGTGTCAGCAGATTTTTTCAACAATCTGTGTTCTTCATCGTTTAAAGGAACTTGTAAGATGGTGTCGATGCCTTTTTCATTTACAATGGTAGGAACGCTTAAACAGACATTTTCGATACCATACTGACCATCAAGTAAACTAGAAACGGTTAAAATAGAACGCTCATCTCGCAAAATGCATTCTACGATTCTACGTACAGCTAATGCAACGGCATAATAGGTAGCACCTTTTTTTTCAATGATATGATAAGCGGCATTTTTAACTTGATCAAAAATTTCCTCTTTACAAGCGCCGTCACACTTATGGCAGCTTCTACAGAACAATTCCATAGACATACCTGCAATGTTTGTAAGGCTCCAAATTGCAACTTCCGTATCCCCATGTTCTCCTAGTACATACGCATGAACATTACGTGTATCTACTCCTACATGTTGGCTTAATAGATATTTAAAACGAGAAGTATCTAGTACAGTACCTGAACCAATAACTTTCGTGTGCAGCTGACCTGAAATTTTTTGTGTAACGTAGGTAAGAATGTCAACAGGGTTTGTAACTACTAATAAAATAGCATCCTCACAGTATTTCATAACCTCAGGAATAATACTTTTAAATACTTCGGTATTACGCTTCAATAGATCTATGCGTGTTTCGCCTGGTTTTTGATTTACGCCTGCGGTAATAATGACAATATCAGAGCCTGCCGCATCTTTGTAATCGCCTGCCACAACTTGTACAGGTCGTACAAAAGATATACCATGACTCATATCCATTACATCTCCTTCTGCTTTTTCCTTATTAAGATCAATTAGTACGATGTCAGATACTAGTCCGCTTACCATTAATGTATACGCTGTTGTAGATCCGACGAACCCTGCACCTATTACCGTCACTTTACCAGTGATTTTATGTATCATCTGTTGTCTCCTCACTTTCTGATTTTTCAATTTTGTTTTTAGGTATTTTATGCGATAGTGCTTTTTAACACATAGTATACCACATATACTGCTTTGATACTATATAATTAATAAAGATCAGATAATTAACAAAAAAATGCAGATAAAATAATAAAGATATGATACAATAGTAATAATAGCTTTTGATAGGGAGGAAAAAAATGTATGAATGCAGAAATTATAGCTGTAGGTACAGAATTATTATTAGGAGAAATACTAAATACCAATGCACAGTTTTTATCGCAGAATCTTTCGAATCTAGGTATTGATGTATATTTTCAAACGGTTGTAGGCGATAACCCAAAGCGGCTTAAAGAAACTTTTGAAACAGCGCTAACAAGAGCAGATATTATTATTTTAACAGGAGGACTTGGTCCTACTAAAGATGATTTAACCAAAGAAACCGTTGCACAGACGATGGGATTGACATTAGAATTACATACAGAGAGTTTGCAAAAAATAAAAGTCTTTTTTTCTTCTATACATCGTGAAATGACAATTAACAATGAAAAACAAGCCTACTTACCAAAAGGGTGTATGGCTTTAGAAAATCATCACGGGACAGCGCCTGGTTGTCTGATTGAACACCAACAAAAAGTTGTTGTTATGCTACCAGGGCCACCGCAAGAAATGAAGCCAATGTTTACAAAGTATGTATATCCTTATTTGCGTAGCAAGGGAACAAATATCATATATTCTAGGGTGCTTCGGATATTTGGCGTTGGAGAATCGGCACTAGAAGAAATGTTAAGCGATATTATGGAAAATCAGCATAACCCTACCATCGCACCCTATGCAAAGCAAGGAGAAGTCGCTTTGCGTATAACAGCTAAATGTGAAAGTGAAGAGACTGCAAAAAAGATGATAGCGCCTTTGGAAAAAACAATTCGTCAAAGGTTAGGGTTTAATGTATATGGAGAAGGGAATACACCATTAGCGGAGGTAGTTGGGTCACTTTTAAAAGAAAAAGGGAAAACGGTAGCGGTGGCAGAATCTTGTACAGGAGGACTATTAAGCGAACAAATCACGCGCTCGCCAGGAATCTCCAAATGCTTTATAACAGGGGCTATAACCTATAGCAATGAATCTAAAATAAAGCTACTTAATGTATCGCCCCAAACACTTGACAAATATGGGGCAGTAAGTGAACAGACAGCTTTGGAAATGGCAGAGGGTGTTAAGAGATTAGGAGGTACAGATATCGGCATTTCCATTACAGGTATAGCAGGCCCAGATGGAGGAACCCAAGAAAAACCTGTAGGGTGTATATACATTGGGGTGGTAACAAATGATAAAAGCACATGCAAAAAAATAAATTTGGTAGGGGATCGCTTAAAAATTAGAAATATGACAGCCATGCATGCATTAGATATGATTAGACATTTGATAGTAGAGCATGTGAGTGAGAAAAAATAGTTTTAAAAAAACAAGTAAAAATTTACATTATTCGCTTGACATTTAAGCGTAAAAGCTATATAATAAACAGGAACGTATGTTCTTGGAGTTTATATTACTTGTTTTAAGTCATTTTTATAAGGAAAAGGAATTTAATTTTTAAGATAAAGGTGGTAAGAAAATATGAATGAGAAGAAGAAAGCATTGGATTTAGCATTAAGTCAAATTGAAAAGCAATTTGGGAAAGGTTCTATTATGAAACTAGGTGAAAATTCACATTTGAATTTAGAGTCTATTTCAACAGGTGCCTTAAGTCTTGATATTGCATTAGGCATTGGCGGAGTGCCAAGAGGAAGGATAGTTGAAATATATGGACCAGAATCCTCTGGCAAAACCACAGTTGCACTACATGTGGTAGCAGAAGCACAAAAAGCAGGAGGAGAAGCTGCTTTTATTGATGCAGAACATGCATTAGATCCTGTGTATGCACAAAAGCTAGGTATTGACATTGAGAGTCTCATCGTATCCCAACCAGATACTGGCGAACAGGCGCTTGAAATTACAGAAGCATTGGTTCGAAGTGGTGCAGTAGATGTCATTGTGATTGACTCTGTTGCCGCATTAGTACCAAAAGCTGAGATAGATGGGGAAATGGGAGATGCTCATGTAGGTTTGCAGGCAAGGTTGATGTCGCAGGCGCTTAGAAAGCTAGCAGGTGTTGTCAGTAAGTCTAAAACAACTGCTATCTTCATCAACCAGCTCCGTGAAAAAGTAGGTGTGATGTTTGGTAGTCCTGAAACCACTTCTGGAGGGCGAGCATTAAAATTTTATTCTTCTATTCGATTGGATGTAAGGAGAATTGAGACATTAAAGCAAGGCAATGACATGATTGGCAATCGTGTACGTGTAAAAGTTGTTAAGAACAAGGTTGCGCCTCCTTTTAAGGAAGCAGAATTTGATATTATGTATGGGGAAGGTATTTCGAAAGAAGGCAATATCCTAGACACAGGTGTTAAGATTGATTTGGTCAAAAAAAGTGGCGCTTGGTATTCCTATGGAGATACGAGATTAGGGCAAGGAAGAGAAAATTCAAAGCAATTTTTGGTTGAAAATCCTGACGTAGCAAATGATATTGAAAGAAGCATTAGAGAAAAATTTGACCTTGCTTTCTTAAAAAGTATACCGTGTCCAGAAGATAAAGAAGCAGAATAACAGCAAGAATAAAAATGATAATCATTACGATTTTTCGAAAGCACTATAAAATATTCATATACGTCAGTTTAAGCCATAATATGGAATAATTAATAATGTAGCGAAGTAATCTTAGGAACGCACCCTATGATTATGTAGCGAAAAATGGAAATCTATAGATTAAACTGACGCCTATGATAACATAGTGAAAGGTGGACGTTATGAAAATAACAGATGCACAGCCTCAAAAAAATAATGCAAATCGCAAATCTGTATTTATTGATTATACTTATGCGCTTAGTATGGACGAAGAAGACTGGCTTAAAATGAAGTTATCTGTTGGTCAAGAGATTTCTGAACAACAAATTCAGCAAATTCAAGAGGTGTGCAACTATTCTAAAGCTAAAAAAAAAGCGTTGCGCTATATTACGTTTAAAATGCGTACCGCACTTGAAGTGAAAGAGAAGTTAAAACAAGACGGGTATACAACAGAGATAGCAGAGCAAGTGATTGCGTATTTTAAAGAACTTGACTATATCAATGATGATACCTATACATATAAGTATATCCGTGATTCTGTTCAGTTAAAGAAGTGGGGTGCGAAGCGCATTATTATGGAGCTTCAAGTAAAAGGTGTTGCACAAGAAACAATCTTAAAACATATTGAAACACAAACAGCACATGAGAATGAACAGCTTATATTGCTAATACAAAAAAAATTTAGAACTATAAAAAGTCACGATGAAAAGTCACTCAACCGTATTCGAAATTATTTTATACGGAGAGGCTATTCATTATACAGTATTAATACGTGCATTAAAAAAATAATGAATGATAGTCAACAGCCAACTACCCTAAAGGGTAGTGGCTTGTAGGTGAAAATGAGACTACAAGCTGGTTGAATAGTCTAAGTCTTAACTGGCTACGTTACAATAGAATGATATAGTTACCTTGGG
>SKGK01000109.1 GCA_007117465.1 Clostridia bacterium
AAAAAAGGGAGGTATTATCATGTTATATCAGGAAGTAAACCGTTTCCGTTTCCATCAATTATTTAAAGAATACGGAAGAGAGGAAAACTTTTCCCAAGAAGGCTTAGATGCGCTGTATGATTTTTTGGAAGATTCTTTTGAAACATTGGAAATTGATATTATTGCTATTTGTTGTGATTTTAACGAGTACCAAAATTTAGAAGAATTTTACACCGATTATGATGAAGAAGATTTTTCTACTATGGATGATATTGAAGCCATGACTATTGTTATTCCTGTAAATAATGAGGGGTTCATCATTCAAGCATTTTAATAAAAGGAGGAAATAACGTGTCTATTACATTATTCTACATGAAAAGCAATCGAAAAAATGCAAAAATGACAATGACTAACATTGTCAAAGAATTCAATAATAGCGATAGTATATTAAATTCAATTAATTCCGAATTAGAAAAAATGTTAGCAATTAGAAAAGAATTTAAAAACAAAAATAGTATTATTGTAAAGTCGTATATATCAAAGACTTGTCTTGTTTCTAAAGAAACAGTAGTAGCAAAAAATTATACACATGAACAAGCAATCACTTTAGCAACGCAAAAAGTAGAGTTTTTCAGTATAGAACAATTCATTAATTGGTTATATACTGTCATAGCGTTTTCTAATGATTTATACGGCCTATCATTAGAAAAAGTATATAAAGATCCATCAATTAAATATTTTATTAATAAATTTTATCATGAGGAGGAATTATAGAATGACAATAACTAACATGATCAACAAAAAAGGAAACACTGTCCCTAATCAATTTATTATTCTGGACGGGAAAAAAACTATTTTTCAATCCTACAATTCAAAAATTGCAGAATGGGACGGGGAAACATTAAGAGTCTTTCCCGATTGGGACTATTCAAAAACCACACTAAAGTATTTTAAACAGTTTATCAACGACTTTACGTCATACACGTATACCACAAAAAAAGAATGGGAAAAAATCATGCAAGAGTCAAAAAATATTATTTTTACAATAACAATATAATATATAATATATACCGTGTCCGAAAGGTTTAAAAACATGGGAAGAAAAAAGGGATCATCCCTATTTCTTCCCTTTTTTTATTGTCCAATATTAAGCCGGAAGAAGATATTAAGATGGTCCATTCTTTACATATTATATTTTAAAGCATTTAAGGACGTTATACGGGCTTATAAGCGACTTTACATAATAACAAGGGTAATAACATTAGAAAGTTTTTTTCGTTCAATACGGGGTAATATAAAGCCTTTTCCGCTTTAAAATAAATAATTAAATATAACCACTGATAATAATGTTATATATTATAGGCTATGGATCGTTTAATTCAATTCTAAGCTACTTTTCTAACCTTCCCTATACCATACCATAGGCAAGGCCCCAAAAATTGATTGTAGGCCATTTTAAAGCCTTTGGGGGTATTATAGCAGAACAAAAACTAGCATATAATAACATATAATCAGAAATAGAAAGGCTATTAATGTTTTTTGATTATATGATTATATATAAAAAGAATATAGATATATAAAGGGGGCAGCCTTCTTGCTATGGAATATATATATTGCATTGTAATATATATTTTACAATGGAATATATATATTGCATTGTAATATATACGTGTCAATTATTGGCATATAACTGCAAATTATTTTTGCCACCTATAACAACATATAACTGCAAATTATTTTTGCCACTTGCACAACATATAACTAACAAAAATTTTTGCCACCTGCATATAGTAGAACCGGGACCATATTGCAATTAATATTACTTTTACCCTAAAATTGCATTTTTAACCCTTAATTGACCCTTCCGGAACCGCTTTTAAGCCATAAAACAGGGTGTTTTGCCTGTATTTTATAAAAAGTACATTTCATAACTATCATTATGTTATATATATCTAACATTGTTAAAAATGTCTCTGAACCCCCTATTTTATACCTTAAAATTGGGTCTATAACCCCTAATTAATACGTAAAAATGCAATTTTGCCACAAAACAATGTTTGCACACCATTATATATAATCATGGTTATATTTCTATATTTTAAACTTCCCATGTCCTGCTATATCCATATTTATGTCATATTTATATCAGATTTTTATTCCTTTATTGGACACAACACAGGCCGGAACCTTCATATAATCATAGTATAAACTATTGATTTTGTGACAAGTTTAGGAATAAAAGTAAAGTATATATATATATATATACATATATATATGTATATATAATGATAACATGAATATTCTAATTTTGATTTTATTATGTTGTATTCGCTTGTATATGACTAGCTTATTATATATAGGGTTTCTCAAACTTTTGACTATCTCAAACTTTTTCAAACTTTTTTATCTAAACTAAAACTTTTTTGCCTAAACTAGAATTTTTCAAAACTTCTCCATGTATCTTATTGACATTTTCACCATCATATGTTATAATGTATTCATAATCAAATTAAAGGAGGTTTTAGCCATGAGAGCCACGCCAAAGGAGATTGAACAAATTAGGGACGCTGCCAACGAAATTGCCATTCAATATGGTGGATGGCAAGAGCCGAAACACCTTCAACAAATGTATGATGAACTAGAAAGTATTGGGGTAACAACCGGACTAATCTCCAATGGGAATGATAGGTGCGAATGGTATTATGAAGGGGAAGAAGTTGAAACTTCTTATTTTATCTATCAAAAATATAATGGAGAAGGAAGGAAAAACGATTATAATATTTATTTTTCTTAAACTTTTTTTTTCTAATGTCTTGACAAATAAATACCGATATGTTATAATGTATTCATAATCAAATTAAAGGAGGTTTTAACATGAAAACGCATGAAATGAGTCTGGCAGGCTGTGAGAAACTAATGCAAAAATATTTTGACAAAGGTGGAGAGATTTTTGAAGTTAGTGAGGGCGTTTTGGGATTGGGAACAATTATTCTATCTGCAACAGAAGGTCTAAAGTGCTTTGTGATTGAAGAATACTTTTTAAATTCATGGTCATCCGGCCATAGAGTAAAGGAATATAAAAACTATTCTGAATTGCCAAAGAAATACAAAAAAATGATAGAGGTTCTTTACGAAAATATTTAAAGAAAGGAAAATTTCCGATGATGGCTTTTATTTCTGGAATATTGATCATGGTAGGATGGATGGCGTGGGGATCGTCTGGACCGCTGTCCGCCATATGTTTTATTATTTGCCTTATCTTAAACTTTCGTTGCTTAATTTAAAAATAAAGATTGACATTTGATTCATTATATGTTATAATGTAGTTACAATAAAAAAAGGGAGGTATTATCATGAACTATACTCAATTGGCGAAAAAGCATGATATTTCAATCGTTGTCCATCCAACAAGCGACAACCCCAATATGCCAGATTTTATGGGCTACCACTATTTGATTGAGTGGTTTCATGGGGCAGCAAATACTGTTACTTATTTTAGCAAAGGGCCAGCATTAAAAACATTTCCAACGCTAGAAGAAGTACTAGAAAACTTGGGAGAAGAATTGCATATGTTTTCTACCCATAATGATTTAGAAGATTTTATTCAATCATATGGGTATGATCAGGAGGAAGGTGAGAGGGTTTATAACAATCTGGAAGAACTGAACAATCAAATGGTGTACTTTTTGGGGCGTTGGATCGTCAACGAGATTATGTATGGCGATGATGAAGATTTGATTTAAAAAAGGAAAAAAGATTGACATTTGATTCATTATATGTTATAATGTAGTTACAATAAAAAAAGGGAGGCATTATCATGCTACAACAAGAAATGAACCGCTTCCGTTTCCATCAATTGTTTGAAGAATATGGAAGAGGGGAAAACTTTTCCTATGAAGGCTTGGACGCACTGTATGATTTTTTGGAAGATTCTTTTGAAACATTGGATATTGACGCTATTGCTCTTTTTGCACTTTGTTGTGACTTTAACGAGTACCAAAATTTGGAAGAATTTCACACCGACTATGATGAAGAAAATTTTTCTACTATGGATAATATTGAAGCCATGACAATTGTCATTCCTGTAAATGATGAGGGATTCATCATTCAGGCATTTTAATAAAAAAGGTATTGACAAGCAATACTATTGATGGTATAATAGCATTATCAAATAAAGAAAGGAAGTGTTGAACATGATGCAAGCAAAAACCGTATTGGACATGATCGAGTCTGGACAAATTGAGGAATTGAAACAGAAGTTGCAAGAAGAAATCTATCTTAAAACATCTAAAGGAAAAGTGACAGATGGGAGACAAAAACTTTCAACATTAAAGCGTATTGGAAACAAAGAGTTTAAAAAAGCAACAAATAGAGAGGGAAATGGAATTAGATCGGAATTTGGGAAAACTTATGTGACTAATTGTTATGTAGCATACGTCTTGAATGAAGAAATGCCTTTAGAAACAAAAATGACGGAAGAATTAAACGAATCGGTTAAAAGAATTTTGGCAGATGCATTTCAATCAAAACACGAATATGAATACACCATTAATAAAGAATTTCTTTCATGGTTTAAATTGAACGGCAATAAAAAATCATTGGTTCGATTTGGGCACCAATACTTTGACCCTAAATATATTCATGATGCTATGAAAATTATGGGAGAAACGGCCGTATTTAAACAGAAAAGTGAAGAATATCGTTTTCCTCCATTGTATGTTGTCAATGATGAAGATAACAGAGGAATTGTCCTCCCTATGAATATCCAAGGAATTGACGTTGCATATTATGAAGTTTTTTCCGTATAACGCTTGACTATTATTGTTTTGTGTGGTACAATAGCATTATCAAATAAAAGGTGGTGGTACCATATGAACAAGGAAAGAGACGTTTTGAGGTATGGAGAGATTGTTCAGGATAAACAAGACAAAGAGACGAACACAAGATACAGGGTTATCAAGTATAAAGGAGAATTTTTTGCCCACGTTATGCAAAATGGTAAAATTATTTATTTTAAAAAGGAGGGATTATCATGTTGGCACAACCAGTAAACTCAATCATTTTCCGGTGTGAGAAAAGAGTTGCAGAATGGGATAATGAACATGGAGAGGGAAAAGACCTTCATTATCTAGACGTTGCAAGTAAAACGGTTTATTTAGACGGCATCTTATATACGGCAGAATTGGCACTGCAACAATTTATTGAGGATGTATTATATTTTGACTATGAGCCGGACAGATTGTCCATTATTGATAATAGGGTTATTTATACTGCTTTAGAAAACGAAGATGGACATGAAGATGAAAACGGTTGCTATATTGCAGATTATGATATTTACATGCTATATAATAATGAAGAATTTGATGAAGAAGATACAAGAAAATTATTTCCTAAAATCACAGAATAAATATTCAATAATCAATTAACAAATGTTATTTAATAATGAAGATAGATGCCACATGAGAAACAAAGTAAAGGAGAATGACTAATGAAAGGTTTTAAAGGATTCAATCAAAAATTACAATGCAGAGAATTTCAATTTGAGGTTGGGAAAAAATACGAGGAAGAAAAAGCAAAGTGTTGTAATACCGGATTTCATTATTGCCAGAATCCATTGGACGTATTTAGTTATTATTCGCCATCCGACAGTAGATATTGTGAAGTAGAAGGTAGTGGGGTAGTTGATAACAGAGGGCAATATGTTAAAACTTTATACAAGAATTGGCGTCCAATTGCATGAAGGTATTGATTTTGAAATGGAAGATACATACGTCAATGATTTGGGAGATAGATATTTAACTGATGAATTTCTTGAAA
>SKGK01000037.1 GCA_007117465.1 Clostridia bacterium
GAAGTAGCATCTACTGTTTGAGCGTTAGCGAGTTTGATGCAGCCCGTAGCAAGTTTATAGGCTCTTAGCCTTGTAGAAAAGTGATTGGAATAATATTCTTCAAATAAATTTTATGCACCCCAGCTTTCATAGGCAGTTGCAAAAAAAGTGATTTAAGTATATAATGATAAAAAAATAAAAAGGGGGAATTTTTATGATAGACGCAAATATGAGTATCATTATTACATTTGCAATTTATTTACTTTGCATGATTGGTGTGGGATGTATTTTTTATCAAAAGACAGAAAAGTTGTCTGACTATATCCTTGGGGGGCGTAAGCTAAATAGCTGGGTTACATCACTAAGTGCACAAGCTTCGGATATGAGTGGATGGCTGCTAATCGGTCTTCCTGGTGCAGCTTATGCGACAGGTATTGGGGCAGCATGGATTGCAGTTGGACTGGCTATTGGTACATATTTTAATTGGAAGTTTGTTGCAAAGCGGTTGCGTAAATACACGCAAATTGCGGGCAATGCGATTACATTGCCTGATTATTTTGAAAATAGGTTTAGAGATAACTCTAAGGTACTACGTGTAGTTTCGGCTATTTTCATTCTTATCTTCTTTTTAATTTACACCGCTTCGGGTTTTGTAGCAGGGGCAAGGCTGTTTAACACAGTTTTTGGTGTAGAGTATGTATGGGCATTAGCGACAGGTGCATTTGTTATTATTCTTTATACCTTTTTAGGTGGTTTTAAAGCAGTGTGTTGGACAGACTTTTTCCAAGGGCTATTAATGTTAGTTGCAATTGTCATTGTACCATTAGCATCAATGCAGTCATTAGGAGGAGTAGGTGTTACATTTGATAAACTGCGCAGCATTGACCCCACGCTTTTAAATATCTTTTCCGCAGGTGGTGGAGAAATGCTAACAGCGATTGGTATCATTTCTTCATTAGCATGGGGTCTTGGATATTTTGGTCAGCCACATATATTAGTAAGGTTTATGGCAATTCGTTCTGCCGATCAAGTAAAAAAAGCACGATGGATAGCAATGGTATGGGTTACCATAACGTTAGCAGCAGCTGTTTTAGTGGGTATAGTAGGAAGAGTATATCTTACTGAATTTGTACAACAAGAAACCGTGTTTATGGTAATGGTAAGTGAGATATTCCCTGCGGTGATTGCGGGTGTATTATTATCGGCTATTCTTGCAGCGGTTATGAGTACAGCAGATTCACAGCTTCTAGTAACAGCTTCAGCAATTGCAGAAGATTTTTATAAACCATTTTTCAAAAAAGATGCAACCGATGGTGAATTGGTATGGGTAAGCCGTATTACGGTTATCATCGTTGCCATTATTGCATTTATATTTGCAATTAATCCAGAGAGTACGGTATTTGGATTGGTTTCTTATGCATGGGCAGGATTTGGCGCAGCATTTGGACCGACCATTATTTTGTCACTTTTCTGGAAGCGTATGACGCGAAATGGTGCGTTAGCAGGCATTATATCAGGAGGTCTTACGGCACTGATATGGATGCCATTAAAGGGCGGATTATTTGATTTATATGAAATCGTACCTGGTTTTATTGTGTCACTCATTGCGATTGTTGTTTTTAGCCGCATAGGAAAAGCTCCAACCGATGAGATGATAACAGAGTTTGATTCAGTAAATGGTGAAGAGGAATAAAAAAATTCTCTTATATCCCTGTAAGATTTATCAAAGCATTAAGTACCAAATTGAGTGCGATTGTTGGTTGTTTAACCTGCAATCGTACTTTTTGCTGTGTGCCCTAATAAAGATGAAATAAAAATAAGTAAAAAAATAAGACAATGCGGTAGTAGATTTTTAAGATGAAAAATGGTATAATGTACTATGTTTTAAGGCTGATATAAAATAGCATACGAAAAAAATGAATAGGAGGGGATAGGATGATTCGGCTTATGCATCTAGCGGATCTTCATCTAGGGTGGGAACCGAAATACCTACCTGATGATAAGCGGAAAATTAGAAAAAAAGAGCGAGATGAATTATTACAAAAAGCGGTAGATATTGCTTTGTCTTCGCAGCATAATATTGATGGCGTCATTATTGTGGGGGACTTATTTGAAAAATATAAACCCGAAGATTCATTAGTGCGAGAAACCCTCCGACAAATCAGTCGTATTACAGCGAGTGGTATGATGGTAGTGACTATCCCTGGTAATCACGATGAAATAACCTATCGAGAATCGGTATATCGAACGCACGCATCTCAGTGGCCAGGTCACCTTGTGACCAATCCGATGCCTGAGCACTGTATTACACATGCAATACACGATACGCCTGTTTATGTGTATTCTTTGGCATACACGGGAGGGCTTACTAAGTCCTCTGCCATCAATGTTTTTCCACGTGTGCAAGAGGAAGGGTTACATATTGGTGCTTTTCATTGTTCATTAGATTGGGATGGTTTAGCAGATAGAAGTCTGCCACTGTCTTCATCAAAGTTATCGACCGCAAATTACCACTACATCGCGATGGGACATTATCATCAGTTTATTGAAAAAAATATTGGTAGAGCAAAAGCAGTGTATCCTGGTGCGGTAGAATTTAAAAGTTTTAACGACCCGGGAACAGGTCGTTTTACTGTTTTTGAGTGGGATGGTACGAACATCACCATAGAAAAAATACCCACCGCTATTCGAGAGTATGAGGCAAATACAATAGATATTTCACTAATATCTAGTTATGATGAATTAAAATCAAACTGCTTAATTCATAAAGACTCTGAAAAGATCTTTAAGTTAACACTTTGTGGTACACCAAGATTTCATTTTAACCAACAACAGTTACTGGAGGAATTGCAATCATCTTTTTTTCATTTGGAATTAAGCAATACTGCTCAGTATTTTTCTGAGTATTTTTTAGAAACAATTATAAACGAGCCTACTGTGCGGGGAATGTATGTAAAAAGAATGCGTCAGCGTATGGAAGAAGCGCAGGATGAACGAGAGAAAAAAGTATTGCAGCAAGCTCTATTACAAGGGTTAGCGGCATTAGAAGGGAGTGAGATGTAAAGATGGGGATGCACATAACATTTGAAGAGTTTATGATAGAAGGGTTTGGGAAATATCGCGAACCAACGGCATTTACATTTGCACATGGTGTGAATAGATATGTGGCAGAAAATGAAACAGGTAAAACTACGATGGTTGCGGGGATTGTTGCTACCATTTTCGGCCTTTCGCATCGTCAGCGAAATGTCTCAGCTTTTCATCTAGAACGCTTTCGCAACTGGGAGAATCCTGCCACTTGCCGAGGTGAATTAATCCTAACAGTACAGGAAAAACGTTATCGTATTAGACGCAATTTTGATACCCATCATGTAGCGCTTTCCCAAGCCAATGAAGATACAGGGCAATACGAAATTTTGGTGGATGGACAGCACAATCCTGAAGCACGAAAACCACTTAAATTATATGAAGACTATTTACAACAGATACTAGGTATTAGTAGTCAAGAGTTGTTTCAAGATACATTTTTTGTGGCGCAACCCCTGCCAGAAAAAGATCAGATAAGTGGGGAATTGCAAAGCTTATTAGCGGGTAGTAAAGGGACTTCTTTTGATGAAGCATTAATGCGATTACAGTCAAATTTGAAAAATTTAACAAAATATACAGGGCCTAATGACAGAGGGATTACTACACGGAATATGAATAAAGATGGCGAAATAGAGAAGCTTACGGAGGATCTTCAAAAATTTGAGAATGTAATTGACAGTGGAAAACAAGTTGCAGACTCTTTGATAGAGGTACAACAGCAAGTTGAAAAAGTGGAGAGTGAGTTAAAAGAAAAGCGCCAGCAGCTCGAACAAAAGATAAGCACCCAGCAAGCTTGGTCTAGTTGGCAACTGATGGCAAACCAATATGCCAGCGCTGCAAAAGAACGCAGTAATCTGATAAGTGCATTTAATCAGGTGGAAGACCTAACAAAAAAAATAAATGTGGTAGAAAATGCATTAAAAAATCAATACCCAGCATTTGAAGGGGTTTGTGTTGAAGTGGAAGAAGATTTGGGCGAAATTATATATATACAAGAGCAAATTGAAAAATGTCAAACGAACATTCAAAAGATGGCAGAAAGTTACGACAATGCGCTAAAACAAAACGCATCGCAAGCGGAAAGATTGGAGCAATATGCTGGTTGGAAGACGTTAGGAGATGACCCAGTAGAAAAAATAAAAGCAGTTAGGCGTAGTGCGGCTAATTGCATCAAGAATTGGGAAGGTTTCCAAGAAAACTGGGAAGCCTTGCAAAAGGTGAAAAAAAAACTTTCGCAGCAATATGACCCTTTTGAGAAAATAACCAAAGAACAACAAGAAGTTATCAAAAACTGGAATGCGTCACAATCCTCCTGCGCTATTGAAAAAGAAAAAGCGCAGCAAGTCTATAATGCAGCAGTAAAAAGCATACAGGATTTTGAAGACGCACAAGAAAACCATCATAAAAAACATACTGATTTGATGGTATTGCCGTCCCACGCAGCGACAGCGGCTACATGCAAATGCAAGTTGCTCAAAGAAAAAAGGGTACTAGAAAAGTGTTGTCAAGAAAAAGGACAGCAAAAGACAACGCCTATCGGTATCCGATTAGTGGGTGGTGTCATTCCTTGTGGCATTGCTTTTGCGTTACTAGGAACACAGAATGTACCTATGTTAATCATGGGACTAGTATTAGCGGTTATCGTTGGTGCATTAGGTATGGGGTTTATCTATCCTAAGATAAATACCGCTAATAAAAAAGAACAACTAGCTAAGCAGCAGGAATTAGGTGCAGTAAATAAGCAAATTGCTGCTTGTGATCAGCAGTTAGGTGCTTTTGCTACTGCAGATGATTTAGAGTTAGTTCGTTTGACAGAGCGCATCAAGCAGTATGAAGAAGAAAAGCGTCGTTTGCAAAGCATGCGAGAGTATGTAGCAAGTATTGATATAAAGAGATTCAAACAGCGCCTTGAAAGAGTAGTTGAAGCCGAGAATATACTGCAATTGAAGGCGAAGAGAATTACAGATGCGTATACCGATGTGCAAGCTTCTTATGATGAATGGGACAATTTGTCAAAAGAAAAGCAACGTTTAGAAACTGATACTAATAAATTTGCTCAAGCGACCTTTGGGTGTAGCTCAGATAATTTCAGTGAGGTAGAGGTTATTAGCGATGATGTGGATGAGCAATGGCGAGAAATTGCCGTTTGTCTAAATATACTAACCACAAGCGATACGCAGCAAAACATAAAAACAGTTGGGAGTCTAATCAAAAAGATAGTGAGTTTATCAGATAGTTGGTGGAAGGAGCGAGAGCAAGATGCAGCTACTTTGCTTTCATATAAAAAAGAGATGCAGGCGCTATATCATCAGTTAGAACCAATGAAACAAAGATTAGATGAAGAAAAAGAGCAAAAAGCGCAGCTGATTAAAAAACAGCATGCCTTAAGGCAACCCTTGCAAGACATACTTAGTGCCAATGAAAATGATGCAAAAAAAGCACTCGCGCAATATAAAAAGCGAAAAGAGCAAGTGAGAGACCAAGAAAATATCACCATGAAGTTAGAGACCATTTTCAAAAATAATGAAGTGTCAGATGCGCAAGCATTAAAAATAAAAAGTGACCGTTTGCAAGACCAAGTAGCTGGTCGAATGCTAAAATGGGAGGAACATATTGAGAGGTACCCAGGGTTACCAACGCCAGAACAAGCAGATGACATAGAGAAGGTTCAGCAAAAAATGCAGACGCTAACATCTTCTATTGAGATAATGAAAGATGAAATTGAGAAACTAGAAATGCAACGATCTGAGTTTTATCGGCAGCTTGCACGTCTAGAGGGAGAAAGCCCCATAAACATCGCAGCAGCAGAATTAGAGCTAAAGGATTTAAAAGAGCAAAAGGCCCAAAGCGTATTGCGAGCAGATGCACTGACGTTAGCTTATAAGGAGTTAGAAGCTGCCATTACTAAATACCGTAAGACTTATAAAAAACGCCTTGAGGATAGTGCGACCGCTTATTGTCAGCAAGTTTGCGATGTAACAGATAGGAAAATTGTACTAAATGACCAGCTAAGTGTGGGTATCGTTGAAAATGGTCGACCTATTACTACTGATTATCTAAGTAAAGGTGCAAGAGATCAGGTGTATTTGTCGCTAAGATTTGCCGTTGCGGATTTGTTGTCAGAAGATATTAAACTACCGCTCATTTTTGATGATCCCTTTACTAGCACTGATGCTAAAAGACTTGAACGCATTCGCATTATGATGGAAAAGCAAAGCGCACAGCGTCAGTTTTTCCTATTAGCGCATGCAGATAGCTATAAAGAGTGGGGAGAACCCATAGGGATCAAATAAAAAGGAGGAATTTTTGATGATGAAGCGAAAAGGTAGATGCGTAGCTGCACTTGTACTAGTTGTAAGTGTAGTATGGTTTATAACGGCTTGTGACCAGACGGTTTTAGAAGGGGAAATCTTTGTTAAAACGGATGATATACAAGTAGGGAAGGCGGTTCCTTTGATGTTAGAGATACCCCCAAAATTAGATGGTATATACCGTGTGATGTGGGGAGTGCTCCCTAGAAATGCAGGAGAAATTTATTATGGTGAGGAAATAGCGGAGATAATAACGCGGGAAGAGCTAAAACAGTATTATGGGGATATAGATAATGTAAATATGGAGAGAATAGCCCTTTTTTATCCAGCTCAAAAAGGAAAATGTATCATAGAAGTATCAGGTTTTTATAAGCAAACAAATCCTCAAGGGATTACGGAGATAGAAATAATGGTGAAAGATTAGCGGTAAAGATTTATAACGAAGAGGCTTAACGATAAGATATGTTGATTATTAACGTATTTTATCGTTTTTTTTATCTTTAAAACTTGCGTAAATAATTAAAAAGGTATATAATATTAACAAAAGTGTGTTAGGAGGCGTTTTATGGGTATGGGTAAAATTACAATCTCTAGTATTGCAGAAATTTTAAATGTATCGCCGATTACGGTAAGCCGTGCGTTGTCAGGACAGGCAGGGGTGGGAGAAGAATTACGAGAAAAGATTATGGAAAAAGCAAGAGAGTTAGGATACAAAAAGAAAAAAAGTATGGATAGAGTAAGTATACTTTTTCTAATAAAATATCGTTATTTAAGCAATAACGGAAACTTCAGTCACATGATGCGGGGGATTGAGAGATATATTAAATATTATGGGGCAGAGTTTACGATGGAACTGATTGAAGAAGAGAAGCAAGAAAACTTTGAACTGCCGTATAATATTTCTACAGGCAAACGTTTTGATGGGGTAATACTTTTAGGCAATTTTGATGATAACTATATCCCGTTTATACAAGAAAAAATTCAAAACATCATTGTTTTTAATAGATACTCTTATGAAGTCGATGTAGATTATATCTATTTTAATTTCAATCGTACGGGATACAAAGCGGCCAAATATCTAATCGATAAAGGACATTCAGAGATTGGGTTTGTTGGGGTGGAAGGATTGTTCAACAACCCCCAGCGATTCATGGGCTTTTGTAAAGCGCTTGAAAGCAGTCATATTGAACTTAAAGATCAGTATTTGATTCATAAAAAAGAAGAGATGGAAGAGAAGGTTAAGTGTTTGCATGGAGAAAAAAATATGCCCACCGCTTTTATTTGCGAATCAGATAATACGGCGCTTAAACTAATCAGATTATTATATGATTTAAACGTATCAGTTCCAGAAGAGGTATCTATTATTGGCATAGGTAATAATACCATGTCTAATATGTCGATACCATCGCTTACAACATTTGATTTAAACATTGATTATGCTTGTGAACAAGCTGTTCGGCTTGTACTTAACCGTATTGATGACCAAGATAGACCGCATCGCACGATTTATATTGATACCTTTTTGATTGAAAGGCAGTCAGTAAAAATGTTAAAACAGGAGGCGCATAGGGTATGCAACATTTAAAAAGATTGATGGGATATATTAATCGGTATCGATTTTTGTTTATTCTAGGAACCATTCTAACGATTTTAAGCATTGGGCTGGAAGGTATAAAACCTTATTTAACGCGACTCATTGTAGATGAAGGTTTAGAAAACCGAAACTTTGAAAGTTTAACCATATGGATAGGTATTCTTTTAGGGGTTGCATTTTTACGTTCTTTAATATGGTATGCACGCGCATACACTTTTCACTTTATGACCCAAAAGACATTATATGATTTTCGTATTGAACTGTATGATAAACTACAAGCACAGTCTTTTGCATTTTATGATAAAGTGCGTACGGGTATTTTGATGAATAGAATGGTAGGGGATTTAGAAGCCATACGTAAATTTTTAACCATTGGATATGCTCAGTTTATAGAATGTATCGTGCTGTTTATTGTAGCGTTTAGTCTGATGCTTTCAATGAGTGTAAAACTTACCATTGTCACTGCCATTATTATGCCATTTATGTATATCAATACGGTCAAACTTGCAAATGCGCTGCAGCCTATTTATAAAAGTGTTCGAAAGGCCTTTGAAAATCTTACTTCCCAAGTAGAAGAGAACATTACAGGCATTCGTGTGGTCAAAGCTTTTGGTAATGAAAAAAGCGAGCAGACAAAATTTTATCATACGGCAAAAAAATTTACAGCAGAAAATATAAAAGCTGCTGATATGCAGGCAAAATATGCACCATTTTCAGAATTTATTAATGGCATTGGTCTTATTATTGTATTACTAGTAGGTGGATATTTAGTGATTCAGCAAGAGATTACCATTGGGGTATTAGTGGCATTTAATGCCTATATTAATATGTTAAGAGGTCCTATTAGAAATTTAAATAGTGTTATCAATCATTGGGAAAATGCAACCGCTTCCTTGGAGAAAGTATATGATGTATTAGATACACAGCCAGCAATACAAGACAAGAAGAATGCACTTGTGCTAGATGATATACAAGGGGATGTGCGCTTTAAAAAGGTATTTTTTAAATATGGCAAAGAAGAAGTGCTCCACAACATTAATATAAATATGAAAGCAGGTACGGTAACAGCAATTATGGGAACAGCAGGATCAGGAAAAACAACGATTATTAACTTGTTAGGACGATTTTACGATTGTACAGCGGGAGAAATCTATATTGATGGATATAACATAAAAGAGTTGAAGATGAATAGTTTTCGTAGTCATATTGGTATTATATTACAAGAGACATTTTTGTTTACGGATAACATTGCCAATAATATTGCTTTTGGTAATCTAAAAGCAACCAAAGCAGAAATAGAGCGGGCAGCAAGGATTGCAGATGCCCATGATTTTATTATGGAAATGCCTAAAGGATATGATACAGTTATTGGTGAAAGAGGTGTCGGA
This sequence comes from Clostridia bacterium, assembly GCA_007117465.1. Classification (GTDB taxonomy): domain Bacteria; phylum Bacillota; class Clostridia; order SK-Y3; family SK-Y3; genus SKGK01. The sequence goes on from SKGK01000037.1 coordinate 9,360, forward strand.
TTATCAGGAGGACAAAGGCAGAGAATTGCGATTGCCCGAGCAATTGTATGTGACCCTGCGATACTGGTACTAGATGATGCGACTTCAAGTGTAGATATGGAGACAGAACATGAGATTCAAACAACGCTCAGGCAAGTAATGGAAAATAGAACCACGCTAATCATCGCCCATCGCATTTCATCTGTAAAAGATGCGGATCAAATTATCTATCTGCAGGATGGATATATTGTAGAAAGAGGAACACATGCTGATCTAATGGCGCTAAGAGGCAGATATTATGATACATTTGAGCAACAGTATGGGGAAAAGGTCATTGCTTAAACAATAGTTAAAAGATGGTTAAGTGATCGATTGGTCAGTTTGGAAGGAAAAATAATGGGGGGTTTTGCGTTTGGATAATAAGTTTAAGAAGCAACATAAAGAAATGGGAGAAGTAAAGGTAAGTCAGATTAAAAGGTTAGGCAAGTATGCAAAGCCATATAAAAAGCAGATTGCAGTTACGGTTACTTATATGATGATAGCAACAATTACGGGGTTGCTTGGGCCGTATCTATTAAGATATGCAATTGATGATTATATTCCAAATGAAAATTTTAATGCTGTTGTAGTTATTTCAGGGATATTTTTAGTGGCGCTGATAGTTAACTATATTTGTAATCGCAAAAAAATAGCCATTGCTAACCTTACAGGTCAAAGCATTCTTTTAGATATTCGAAGAGATCTTTTTGACCGTATACAGACGCTATCTTTTCGGTTCTTTGATAAAACGTCTACAGGAAGGCTTATTGTGTGTGTGATTAATGATGTCAATCGATTAAATGATTTATTTACCGATGGATTGGTAAATGTAATTACTGATTTATCAATGCTTGTAGTGGCGGCAGTGATCATGGTCATTATTCATCCAGGACTTGCACTGCTTACCTTTACAACTGTACCGATATTCTTAATTGTGCTTTTTATGCTACGCAATTATATTAAAACGAGGTGGCGAGATGTACGTATAAAGCTATCAAACCTTAATGCATATATTCATGAATGTATCGTAGGGATGCGGGTGATACAGGCATATGTAAGGCAGGCAAAAAACCGTAAAAAATTTGAAAGAGTATCTAATGATATCTTTCATTCATGGATGAAAGCAGTGGTGATAAATACCGGATTTGGTCCTTTGGTTAATTTTGTTGCGGTATTAGGAAGTGCGATTATTTATTGGTATGGCGCATACCTGCTTCAAATAGAAGGGGTTACAATCGGGGTCATAATTGCATTTACAGTATATTTGCAGCGTTTTTGGGATCCTGTTAATACCCTCAGTAACTTTTATAACCAGCTGTTAATTGCGATGGCTTCTTCTGAACGCATTTTTGAATTTATAGATGAAAAACCAGATGTATGTGAAGTACCAGATGCAACGTATGTACCTAAATTTAAAGGTAAAGTGGTATTTGAAAATGTTCATTTTGCTTATGAACCAGATAAACCTGTTCTAGAAAACGTTAGTTTTTCAGTGAGTCCTGGTGAAACGATAGCCATTGTTGGACCTACCGGCTCTGGAAAAAGTACGATTATTAACCTATTAACACGATTTTATGACATAACAGCAGGCAATATCAAGATTGATAATTATGATATAAAAGAGATTACGTTAGCTACGCTTAGAGAGAGAATTGGTGTCATGTTACAAGAACCTTTTATTTTTTCTGGTTCTATTAAAGATAATATTATGTACGGCAAAGCGGATGCTAAGATAGAGGAAGTTATCCAAGTGGCAAAAGCAGTAAGTGCACATGAGTTTATTGTGCAAATGGAGCAAGGATATGATACAATGGTAAATGAAAGAGGATCAAGGCTCTCTATCGGACAAAAGCAGTTAGTCGCTTTTGCAAGGGTACTACTTCGTAATCCTGATATATTAATTTTAGATGAGGCAACAGCAAGCGTAGATACGCATACAGAGAAGATATTGCAAAAGGCCATTGACAAATTACTAGAAGGCAGAACTTCTTTTGTAATTGCACACCGCCTCTCCACCATACGCAACGCAGACCGTATTATGGTGATTGATAAAGGACGAATTGCCCAGATGGGTAGTCATGATGAATTAATGGCACAAAAAGGATTATATTATCAACTTTATGAGGTGCAGTATAAGTTTTTAGATGCGTTATAGAGCAAGGAAATGGTTCAATGAAGATAATATATAAGGAGTGTAGTATATATGGAGATTAACAGATACCTTGATGCAGCAGTTCTAAAACCAGAGTTTACAAGAGAAGAAGCCATAAAGGCAATCAAAGAATGTATTGTATTTAATACTAAGACAGTATGTGTAAGACCTTGTGATATCGATTTGGCAGTCGAGATGTGTAAGGGGACACAGACAGAGGTAAGCTGTGTACTAGCTTTTCCACATGGCACTTCCCCAAAAGAAGTTAAGGCTTTTGAGGCTAAATTGTATATTCAAAAAGGCGTACATGAAATTGACATGGTGGTAAACTACGGTTTTATTAAATCAGGCAAATGGGACTGGGTAGAAGAAGATATAAAAGCAGTTGCACATGTTACAAAAAAAGCAGGGGTGGCCCTTAAAACGATTTTTGAGACCGCTTATTTAACCACCGCAGAAATTGAAAAGGCAACGGAAATTGCCATTACATCAGGTGCAGATTTTGTCAAGACGTCAACTGGATTTGGTGATGGAGGTGCTACAAAAGAAGCAGTAGCGGCGATGTTAAAGGCAAGTAAAGGCAAAGTAAAAGTAAAACCTTCTGGTGGGATAAGAAACTTTGAGACGGCAAAAATGTATATTGATATGGGTGCAGAACGGTTAGGTAGCAATTATGCTGCTAATGCAGTGATTATAAAAGGTAAAGAGGAAGTGAAGGGAAAAGAAGGAGATGTTTATTAACATAACTATGACGCATAAAGATGAAGTGTGAAAAAGTGAGAAATAATGATTTTATTGTTCTTAAGTATAGACATTTAAGCAGTATCATAATATAATTGTTAAAATAGTATGTAAACACATTTAAAGTGTGAATAGGTTTATTGGATATGGCGATAATTTAGGTATAATATGGAGAAAAGAGGGGTAAACAGATGAAAATAGATTATGAAGGTCAACATTTTAAATACAGTATATACGCCTTTTTGGTTATCGTAGCATCTATCTTTGTGTACAAAACATTAGACAACATTGAAGTTATTTATAAGTTTTTAATGTCGATGATAAGACTTATCGTGCCTTTTTTTATTGGTGGTTTTATTGCATACATTTTAAACAAGCCGATTTGTTGGTTGGAAAAAAATGCATATAAAAAAGTGAAAAAAAAACTCACATATAGTAAACGTAGAAGGTTTTTGAGTATTCTAACAGTATATATTATTTTTTGGGGGCTAATTTCATGGTGGGGTACATCTGTTTTGCCTCAAATTGCAGGAAGTTTTACGGATTTAATTGATCGTATACCACAATATACGATTAATTTTGACGATTTTTTAATCGGTCTTCCACAGCGGTATGATTTTATTATTCCGTACGAGGTAATCGAAGAAGCGATTTATAATTTAAGCATTACAATACAAAATCTTATTGCTGAGTATGACTTTAAAAATATTGAAACTTTCTTAGCAGGGGTGGCAAGAGGAGTTTTCAATGTTACCGCAGTTGTTTTAAATTTGGTACTTGGATTCATGATTGCTTTTTATTTGCAAATGGAAAAAGAAGTTTTTAGCAAAGGTATCAAACGCTTTTTGAGAGCATTTTTTAAAGATGAAAAAGTTGACAGTATAGCAAATTTTGCAAAAGAGGCGGATCAAGTATTTTCAAAATTCATCATCGGAAAGTCAATTGATTCGATTATTATTGGTATTTTATGCTTTCTTGGACTGGTGATGTTAAATGTACGCTATGCTACTATGATTAGTGTAATGATTGGTATTACCAATATGATTCCGTATTTTGGACCTTTAATTGGAGGGGTTCCAGCTGTCATTATTACGCTTTTTGACAGTCCTATAAAAGCGATATGGGTAGGCATTTTCATATTGATTTTACAACAATTTGATGGACTGGTATTAGGGCCTAAAATATTAGGAGATTCTACAGGATTAAGCCCAGTGTGGATTATTTTTGCTATTATTGTAGGGGGAGGACTTTTTGGCGTGTTAGGAATGTTCTTAGGTGTCCCTGTTGTAGCAGTTATTCGACTGTTATTAATGCGATTTATAGATAAAAGAATTTGTGAGAAAGAACTAGCACAACAACAAGAGGAGTGAGAAGATGGAAATATTATCATTACTAAGATGTGATACTTATGAATATGACAAGGTGAAGGTAGCGATTGATGATACTTTTAAGCAATTAGGCGGTATTGAAAAATATATCAAGCCAGGGATGAAGGTGCTTCTTAAAATTAATTTGTTAATGAAGAAGAGACCCGAAGAAGCAACCACTACACATCCCGTTTTTGTTGAAGCTTTAGTTAGAGCCATACAATCTGCAGGTGGCATTGTAGTTATTGGGGATAGTCCCGGAGGGCCGTATACTGTTAATGCCCTTAGAGGTGTTTATAGAGCATGTGGTATCGAGCAGGTAGCGAAAAATACAGGTGCACTTTTAAACTATGATATCAGTGTAAAGGAAGTGTCATTTGAAAAAGGGAGAATCACCAAACGGTTCACAGTGATTAACCCTGTATTTGATACGGACTTTATTATTACTGTACCGAAGCTTAAGACGCATGGAATGACTATGTTTACCGGCGCAGTTAAAAATTTATTTGGGGTAATTCCAGGGATTAATAAAGCAGAATATCATTTTAGAATGGCAGATAAAAAAGACTTCTGCGAAATGCTAGTAGATTTATGTGAATATGTAAAACCAGGACTTGCAATTATGGACGGCATTATAGGGATGGAAGGCAGTGGACCTTCTGGAGGATCACCACGTCAAATAGGAGCGGTAATTGCAAGTGAGAATCCTTATTTAGTAGATTTGGCCGCAATAAATATTATCGGGTTAAAGACGAATGAGGTATACACCGTTTATAATAGTATTGCACGTGGCCTTTGTCCTGCGCAGCTAGAAGATGTAACCATGGTAGGACAGGCAATAAGTGAGTTTGTAATAGCAGACTATAAGTTGCCATCAGGTAGGGGAATTAGTTTTGTGGATAGGCTACCTGCTAAAATGCAAAGAAAAATTAATGGGTGGGTAAGTCCTAATCCTATATTTATACATGAGACATGTGTAGGGTGCAAGGACTGCGCAAAAGCTTGCCCGCCTAGAGCAATAGAAATGAAACAGCAAAAGCCATATGTAGATATGGACAAGTGCATCAAATGTTTTTGTTGTCAGGAATTATGCCCTAAAAAAGCAGTAGAGATAAAAAGACCGTGGTGGCTACGGAAAATTTTGCAGTAATTTAATGGTATAAAGATAGCATATATGCAAAGCATCCTCAATGACCAACTAACCACCTATCCTAAAAAACACCATCATATTGTGAAAAATATTAGTGATAATAGGTGTAATGGTATATTGATGTATCGGAGAGACTGCAATAAGGAGTATAATAAAATAACTAAAACGCTGAAATTTATGGAACTTAGGGCGGTTTTGATAGGGGATAAAATGCATAGATAGCTGATAACCGTCTAATGGGTATAGCGGAATCAAATTAAAAACAAACAACATAATATTAATGCGTGCAGCGTGCATTCCCATTTGCCAAATGCCATCTATGATGGTAGCAGAGATAAAAGTAGGTAGCGGTATAACGGTTAGTGATTTGAGTAAGCCAACCAGTATAAAGGCAAGCGTTATATTGGCCATCCCACCTGTTAACGAAACAACAACGTCATGTTTAACAGGCTGCTTAAAGGCGTGCGCATTTACTTTAACTGGCTTGCCCCAGCCGATTCCGGTAAATAAAATGACAAAAAAACCAAGGATATCAATATGAGGAAGAGGAGAAAGAGTTAATCTACCTTGTTTTTTTGTTAAAACATATCCAAGTTTATTTGCTGCATATGCATGTGCAAATCCATGAATCCCTAAAGCTAACAAAATTCCAGGAAGGGATAATAGTAGTTGCATTATCTTTATATCAAACAATATCATCATCCTAACTTATCTTTTTGTGTTTGAACAATAAATGAATAACTAAATTATAAAGGTTATACAGTTATTATGCAAGTTTTATTGCTTTGGATTTAATTTTATTTTACAAAAAATCAATATACTTATTGTATTTTATATGCATTTAAAGTAAAATAAAAGACAGCAAAAAGATATTTATAGAATGAGAGGAGTGATTGTAATAATGACAGATACAATTATGATTGAAAAAACGACTAATCCCAAACAAAGACCAGATGCGGACAACTTAGGTTTTGGACAGCACTTTACAGACCATATGTTTGTGATGGATTATACAGAAGGAAAAGGATGGCATGATGCGAAGATTATCCCGTATGCGCCATTAGCATTAGATCCAGCAAGCATGGTGCTTCATTATGGACAAGCCATTTTTGAAGGGATGAAAGCGTATAAAGCGCAAGAAGATAGCATTTTACTATTTAGACCTGAAAAAAATATGCAGCGTATTAATGAATCTAATGTTAGAATGTGTATTCCTGCGATTGGTGAAGATTTTTGTTTAAAAGCAATTAAAAAATTAGTAGAACTGGATAAAGACTGGATTCCAGAGGCAGAAGGAACGGCGCTTTATATAAGACCTTTCATCATTGCGACAGACCCTTTCTTAGGGGTAAGACCAGCGAATATGTATAAGTTTATTGTAATCTTATCACCAGTTGGTGCATATTATGCGTCAGGCATTAGTCCTGTTAAGATATATGTAGAGCCACAGTATGTAAGAGCTATTCGTGGCGGTGTTGGTTTTGCAAAAACCATTGGGAACTATGCAGCTAGCCTAAAAGCGCAGATGAAGGCCAAAGACAAAGGCTATGCACAAGTATTATGGTTAGATGGAATTGAAAGAAAGTATATAGAAGAAGTAGGTACTATGAATGTATTCTTTAAAATTGGTGGAGAAATCATAACACCTGATTTAAGCGGTAGTATCTTACCAGGAATTACAAGAGACTCTGCTATTCAAATGCTTAAAAAATGGGGCATAAAAGTAACGGAAAGACGGATTACCATTGATGAAGTATATGAAGCGCATCATAATGAGTCATTAGAAGAAATCTTTGGAACAGGAACGGCGGCAGTTATTTCGCCAGTAGGAGAATTAAATTGGGATGGTAATATGATTACCATTAATTATGGCAAGATAGGTGAAATATCACAAAAATTATATGATGAAATAACGGGTATCCAAACGGGTAAAATTAAAGATAGTATGGGATGGGCAGTGAGGGTGTAAAGCAGATGGTCAGTACTTCTATTCGATGACTTCTGTTATGACATTTAAGTACTTGGTTTTTTGAAAGTCTATGAGACATATAATATCTAATATTTTAGATAATAACAGCTTCTAGCATATCTAATGACTCTTCAAATACTTTTAGCGCCTCTACTATAGGTTTCGGTGTTGATAAATCAACACCTGCTTTTTGCAGTAGTGTTATTGGATAATCTGAATCAGCACTTTTTTCAAATTCTACAAACATCACTAGGCGAAAAACTGTGCCTCTAAAACTGTCCAAATAATGATATCTTTTATTGTGAGTAGATATAGGGCTAATGTTTATTGGTATAATACGGTATATAAAAATAGCCTAAGATAGGAGTTTATAGATAATGAAAGTCGTACTTACCACATTGAATGCAAAATATGTACATGCGTCACTTTCACTTCGATACTTAGAGAAGTATTGCAGGCAAGAAGCGGATGAAATGATTGTAGAAGAATATACGATTAACCATACTATGGAGAGCATTACTGCAAGTTTGTATAAAACGCAGGCAGCGGTATTTGCATTTTCATGTTACATATGGAATATTACCATGATTTTAGAAATTGCTCAGCGCCTTAAAATGGTAAATCCTGCATGCGTAATTGTATTAGGAGGACCGGAAGTTTCTTATGATGCAGACAATCTTTTGCAAAAGAATGGGTTCATTGATTATATTGTGATGGAAGAAGGAGAGCAGACGTTAAAAGAGCTGTTTGCGCATATAAGAAATGAAAAGTCAGATTTATCGGATGTATTAGGGATAGCTTGGCGAAAATCAGATAAAGTTTTAGTAAATACAAGGCGAGAAGTTATCCAAACGTTAGATGATATACCCAGTCCGTATACCCAGGAAGACTTAAAAAAGCTTTCTGATAAGTTTATTTACTACGAGACTTCTCGTGGATGTCCGTTTAATTGTAGCTACTGCCTATCTTCTACATTAGAAGGGGTGCGGTATTTCTCGATGCAAAGAGTGAAAAAAGATTTACGGATGCTAATAGAGGCAAATGTAAGACTTGTAAAATTTGTAGACCGCACTTTTAATGCTAGTAAGCAGCGAGCGATGGAGATTTTTAAATTTTTAGTTACGCATCGAAAAAATACATCTTTTCACTTTGAGATTGCAGCTGATTTATTAGATGAGGATATGATTACATACTTAAAAGAAGTGCCGAGAGGGCTATTTCAATTTGAGATAGGGGTACAGTCTATTAACCCAGCTACCATTGAAGAGATAACCCGCAAAATGGCGTTTGATAAAGTAGCGGATCATGTAAAAAGTCTGCGCAGTATCGGCAATATGCATCTGCACCTTGATTTGATTGCAGGGCTACCATATGAGGATTATCAGTCGTTTGCGCAGTCTTTTAATGCGGTATATGAATTAAGTCCACATGCGATTCAATTAGGATTTTTGAAAATGTTAAAAGGAGCTAACATACGTGCAAAGGCACTACAGTACGCCTACATATATACCAAAATACCGCCATATGAAGTATTAAAAAATCAATGGCTATCGTATGAAGAAATGCTTAAAATAAAGGGCATAGAAGATGTGATAGAAAAATATCATAACAAAGGTGGATTTGAAAAATCACTTACCTACATCATTAGATATTTTTATCCATCTCCTTTTTCTTTTTTTGAAGCATTAGCTCACTATTTTGAGCGTGAAGGAATAAGCGAAGTATCTCATAGTCAAAAGGCACTATATGATATTTTATTTACATTTTATTGTAAGAGTATAGGAAAAAACATTGCAGTATTTGGGGAGTATTTAAAATTTGACTGGGTCTATAAGCATAAAAATGCGGTGTTGCCTAAATGGGCGTACATATATACAGCACCGCTATTTAAAGAAAAGTGTTTTTCCTTTTTAAAAGACAAGGATAACATACAGCAGTATTTGCAACAATACAAAGGAGAAGCTGCTAAAAAAATCATTAAGCAGGTGCATTTTGAAATGTTTGATATTGATGTACTAGATAAAATAGAAAAATGCCCTAAAGTGGCTAAAACAGTCGCATTATTTGATAAAAAAACGGAAAATGTATGGGATGTGACAAAAAAATTCTTTTCATTTTAATGATTTTCATATATAATAATTCATGATTAAGGAGTTTGGAGGTAATAACGTGGAAAACAATATTATAAATGTTTATGAGACAGTCGTTGTACTTGACTTTGGAGGTCAGTACAATCAATTAATTGCAAGACGTGTAAGAGAATGCAATGTGTACGCTGAGGTGCTTCCGTACACGACATCATTAGAAGAGATACAAAAAAGAAACCCCAAAGGGATCATCTTTACAGGCGGACCTTCTAGTGTAACAGCTGAGAATGCACCGATTTGTAGTAAAGAGATTTTTGAGCTAGGCGTTCCAATTCTTGGCATATGCTATGGTACGCAGCTGATGAGCCACATTCTAGGGGGGAAAGTAGGACAAGCTCCTAAAAGAGAATATGGTAAGACAGAGATACAATTAAATACAGATAGTCTGCTGTTTGAAGGTATCGAACAAGATACAGTATGTTGGATGAGCCATACCGATTATGTGGAGATACCA
>SKGK01000047.1 GCA_007117465.1 Clostridia bacterium
AGAGCCTATAAACTTGCTACGGGCTGCATCAAACTCGCTAACGCTCAAACAGTAGATGCTGCTTCTCCTTCGCTGCGTTAATAGGCTCTAACCCTTTCCGCAACGTTCCTTCCAGAATATTTTTCAAATAAATTTTATGCACCCCCCTTGACTCGCTTGCTTGACTTGGAAATATAAAGTAAGGTATAATGAAAGGTGTAAATCAAATCATTTTGATAAAGGAAGATGTAAATGAATGCAAAAGAAAAACAATGGCAATTAGAAGAAGATATTAAGCGGATGAGCAGTTTATGTGTGGCTTTTTCGGCAGGGGTAGATAGTACTTTCTTGTTGGCATCAGCAAAAAAAGCACTTGGTGATAAGGCGATAGCGGTAACGGTTCGTTCTTCCATGTATATGAAACGTGAGCACAAAGAAGCCGTTGCGTTTACAAAAAAAATGGGTATAAAACATATCATGCTTGATGCGGACGAGTATAGTATCAAGGAATTTGTGGAAAATGGTAAAGAGAGATGTTATTACTGCAAATATGCTATTTTTTCTAAGATCAAAGAAGTTGCAAAAAAATATGGGATTGAATATGTTGCGGATGGCTCTAACTTAGATGATGATAATGATTTTAGACCAGGTATGCGTGCAATAAAGGAGCTTAGGGTAGAAAGTCCGCTGAAAAAAGTGGGACTTTCCAAGCAAGAAATAAGAGATCTATCAAAAGAAATGGGACTCTTTACCTGGGACAAGCCTGCTTTTGCGTGTTTGGCTTCAAGAATACCATATGGCATGCCGATTACACGTGAAAAATTAGAAATGGTGGAAAAAGCAGAGGAGTATTTAATGGATTTAGGATTTAAGCAATTTAGGGTAAGGCATCATGGAGAGCTTGCGCGTATTGAAGTACTTCCTGATGAAAGAAGGAAGTTTTTTGATGAGCAAACATTAGATGATATTACAAGAGCGTATAAAGAAATTGGTTTTAAGTATGTGACAATGGATTTAGAGGGATATCGGATGGGGAGTTTAAATGTATAAATTTTAATATTATAAAATGTTATATCCGTGAAATAAATGAAGAAAACTAAGATTCATTCTGGTCTAAAAATAAAAATAAAGGGTGAAGGAAAATGGATAAAGAAAAGTTACGCATACTATTAGAGCAAGTGAAAGATGGGCAGATGGATGTAGAAAGTGCGATTAATAATTTGAGGACGCTTCCTTATGCTGATTTGGAATATGCAAAGGTAGATCATCATCGTGCGATACGCAATGGCTATCCAGAAGTGATTTATTGTCCCGGAAAGTCATTAGAGCATATTAAAGGGATTGTGCAGCATATGATCGAGTACAAAGATAATAACATTATTGCTTCAAGAGCGAGCAAAGAAGTGTATGAAGCAATTTGTGAAGTAACAGATGAAGCGGAGTATTTTGAAATGGCACGCACGGTGGTTGTTAAAAGGCAAGAGCTTGAAACTAGCGAAAAAAAGATACTTGTAGTTACAGGAGGTACAGCAGATATTCCAGTGGCAGAAGAAGCCGCTGTTACTGCAGAGGTACTTGGCAATGGGGTTGAAAGACTATATGATGTAGGTGTTGCAGGGATACACAGACTTCTATCTAAGACAGAGATGCTTATGGAGGCGAATGTACTCATAGTGGTTGCGGGGATGGAAGGAGCGCTTGCGAGTGTAGTAGGTGGACTTGTTGATAAACCGGTGATTGCTGTACCTACAAGCGTAGGATATGGTGCGAATTTTGGCGGATTGTCCGCGCTTTTGTGTATGCTTAATAGCTGCGCAAGTGGTGTAGGGGTAGTGAATATCGATAATGGTTTTGGGGCAGCGTATCTAGCGAGTATGATCAATAAATTAGCAAAATAAAAAATGATAGCATGGCGGAGGGACAACAGATGAAGGTATTATATTTTGATTGTTTTGCAGGTATTAGCGGCGATATGACGTTAGGAGCAATGCTGGATTTGGGCGTAGATAAAGAAGCATTTTTAAATGAGATTGCTAAAATAAATGTGGAGGGATTTAGCATTGACGTGTCAAAAGTAAAGAAAAAAGGCATTGCAGGCACCTATGTGAATGTGAAAATACCCCATGAGCATCACCATAATCATGATGTACATGATAAAAAACATCACCACCATGCACATCGTAATTTACATGATGTGGAGAAGATTATTAATGAAAGTAAACTTACCCAGGCTGTAAAAGACTTAAGCAAAGAGATGTTTATAAAGGTAGCTAAGGCAGAAGCAAAAGTACATGGGGTAGACATAGACGAGATTCATTTTCATGAAGTAGGGGCATTAGATTCGATTGTGGATATTATTGGAACAGCTATTTGCATTGATATGATAAAACCTGATAAAATAATTAGTTCACCGCTACATACAGGCAAAGGATTTGTGAAATGTCAGCATGGTATGATGCCAGTGCCAGCACCCGCTACACTTGAAATTATGCGAGAAGCATCTATTCCTTTTTATGCAAAAGACATTGAAAAAGAGTTGGTAACACCTACAGGTGCTTCCATTGTTGCTACGATCGCACAAACGTTTGAAAGTATGCCCGAAATGGTTGTGGAGAAAGTGGGATATGGCGCGGGAAAAAGAGACATGGCAATTCCGAATCTGCTTCGTGTAAGTATGGGGGATTTAAAAAAAAACAGCATATAGCAGATAAAGTATGGGTAGTAGAGAGCAATATTGATGATATGAGCGGGGAATTAGCAGGATATGTGATGGATAAACTTTTAGAGGCGAATGCGCTTGACGTTTTTTATACTCCGATTTATATGAAAAAAAACCGTCCTGCTATAAAGCTTACTTTTTTGTGCAGTGATAAACAATTAGAGCAGTTAGAGGCGATTCTCTTAAAGGAGAGCACCACCATTGGACTTCGCAAATATCAAACAGAGAGAATCTGTATGCAGCGCTCATTTATACAGGTATCACTTCCATGGGGCATAGTTAATGTAAAGGCAAGTAGCATTGGAGAAATGAAAAAATATATGCCAGAATATGAAGATTGCAAAAAAATTGCGCAAGAAAGTGGCATGCCTCTAAGAGAAGTATATTCGCTTGTTATAAAACAATTATCATGAAAACTTCTTTTTCAGTACATAATAGGACTGAAAGGAAGTGTGATGATGTGATGAAAAAAATAAAAGCATTGGATATAAAGAAATTAGATACTAAAAAGATGGTGATGTATGGTGGGGTAGCAGTAGGCGCGGGGGTAACAGGCGTGTATGGTGCAAAACAAGTAGTACGTAAAGCGGTTCATATGGCGCAAAATAGCGTAATGCGTGTTGTGATGAGCGACTTATATGATGAAAATATCTATGAAGTTATATCGGCAACAAAAAGAGTAGGCGTACAAGAGAGCATTGAAACGGGTTTGCGTGCAACGGAAGGCAAAGCGATTTCACGTCCAATGGGATCGCCAAAGCCTTTTCCTGATTTGGGTAATATTATGTTTAATATTGCGCAGCTTTACACAATGCCTACGCCCTTTGAACAAGAGATTGATATGAAAGTGGTTATTGGTAAAAAGGCAAGAAAGCCGCTAGAGATTGATATGCCCATTTTACTTGCGCCTATGGCGTATGGCGTAGCGCTAAGTAAGAAAGCTAAAGTAGCATTAGCTAAGGGAGCAAGTCTTGCAAATACGGCTACGTATTCAGGAGAAGGCCCTGTCTTAAAAGAAGAAAGAGAAGTAGCAAGCAAATACATTTACCAATATCACCGCGGAGATTGGGGTAAGACAGAGGCGAACCTCACCAACTGTGATGCGATCGAAATACAGTTTGGGCAAGGCGCAATTGCGGGTGTAGGACATGTTTTTGATGCAAAATACATGGATCATGAAATGCGGGAGGCTTATGGATATCCTACAGGCAAGAGTATCGTTGCGCATTCTAGGCAGCCAGAAGTGCAGCACCCTTCCCAGTTACCTCATCTTGTAGAAAGATTAAGAGAGATAAGCGGCGGTGTACCAATTGGCGCTAAAATTGGTGCAGGTAAATATCTTGAAGCGGATTTAGACATACTGTGCAGTAGTGGTGTCGACTTTATTGCACTAGATGGTGCGCAAGCAGCGACGAAAGGTTCTCCGCCTATTTTGCAGGATGATTTTGGTGTGCCGACGGTGTTTGCCATCAGTAGAGCAGCTGAGTGGCTATATAAAAACAACTATCAAAATGCAGTGACATTACTTGCAGGAGGAAAAATTAGAACGCCTGGAGATATGCTAAAGGCATGTGGGTTAGGGGCAGATGCATGCTATATTGGTGCGATTGCACTTTTTGCTATGTCTAACATGCAAGTATTAAAGGTACTTCCTTTTGAGCCCCCTACGCAATTAGTGTGGTATCATGCCAAAGGTGACAAAAAGTTAAACGTTGAAGAAGGTGCCGAGTCACTCAAAAAGTTCTTAATTGCTTGTAAGGAGGAAATAGGAGAAGGGATAAAAGGACTAGGAAAAACAAGGCTTAGAGAAGTAAACACAGAAGATTTGATGGCAATGGATGAAATGATTTCAAAAGGCTGTAACATACCGATGGTGTATGAGCCATTTGAAGGAGTTTAGTAGGACAGTTGGACTGGTCGGTTGGTCAGAAAAATAAAAAGCATAAGGTAGAAGGCCGAAAGTGGAAAGATGAAAAACATGAAAAGCGGAATTTCCGCTTTTCATCGAGGCTAACCTCCAATATATAACTACTAACTGCTAGAAAGTGAGATAGGAGTTTCCATCTAGGGGGATGAGTACTTGTAGACCAGGTTCGCCTGCTGCTAAGCCAATAGCGTATACAGAGTAAAAGCGGTTAGGCTGCAAGCTGACATTGGGTACATGTACAATATATGCATCAATGTCAGTAAAGGTTCACATAATAATCAAGATGACTCCCAATAAATTTCAACTTCATCACCATAGGTAAGCAAGTCTGTAAAGCCTGCTTTTTTGCCATTAAGTTTTAACACAATGGTTCCTTGGGGCTTGCTTAAATCAAAATCAATATAATTAAAAATATCTACAAAGATATATTGTTTTTTATCGTCATTTAAAACAACCGAATTACCATTGACTCTTATGGTGGTTGTATTATCTTTCAAAGTATGTGTATTAAATTCTTCTTCAGCCTCTAATGGTAATATAGGTGGTGTTTTAGTCTCTTCTTTAGGTGGCGCAGGAATATCCGAGAGTGTAATTATATCTCCTTCACACACATGATAATCATCCTCTATCATTTTGCTATTAATCATAACACGACATTCACCCTGCTTGTGCATAGCTTTAATTTCACCTGCAGTCATCTTAGCATGTGTACCTTGAGTGGCAGGATCTATGATGATATTATCGCCAGCATTTAAAGGCGTTTCTAGGTTTCCTAGTTTACCGTTTATATAAATCTCTGCAGATTCTCCATATTTACCTTTAATAGTTTTCTCTTCACCATTTAAGTAAAATTGTAACGAGTTACCTCGTTTTCCAAGGAGGTCAGTAGCATGAAATCCTGCTAGTATTAATGCATCTGATACATGAAGCGTTCTAGCTTGAAAAAGACGCACTTGTTTTTCATTGACTATCACATTTATAAAGTTTTGACCCGTTTGGTTTTGAGCAGTCACAGCGATACCAATAGGTGTAACAGCATCAGGGCCTTTTAAAACATCGTCTTCAATAATAAGGTTTTGAATGATATTACGTTCCCGCACTGCCACCCTTTCGGGAGAGAGTTTTAAATACT
>SKGK01000071.1 GCA_007117465.1 Clostridia bacterium
TGGAATAGCTAAAAAACGTTGATTTACCACTACAACTTTCGGCAAAATTCTAACCCCTAAACGCCTTTATCCAGAAAGGTTTTAGGGGTTTTTATCAAAATTTACTTCCGAAAAGAAGTTATTGTACCACATGTTTGGAAATGATGCAAGGAGAATTTTAAAACTTATATAAATTTTTCAATTCTTCCCATTACATCTTCATTAAATCGCCTTCTTTTCTCTCTGTACGCTGCAATTTAATAATGTTTTCTTTCTATAATCAAACTATTTTTAGTATCTATCCTTTACATTTTGTGACCGTTCTACCCGAATGACATTTTCTACACGTACAACATCTGTTTGCACACCAATTTCTTTTATAGCCTTTTTGATTGCATGCTCTTTTGCTAAATGCGTTAAAAAAACAAGTGGTACTTCATGATGATTGTGCTCTTTTTGAATCACCGAAGCAATACTTACCCCTTCTTTTGCAAAAATCCCTGAAATTTTCGCAAGTACACCTGGTTTGTCTTTAACGGTTAGTCGAATGAAAAATTCTGTTTCCCAATTATCATTAAAAATCACTTTGTCTGAAGCTTGTTCCTCATTATAAAATGTAGTATATTTGTGCTGGTTACTTGCTTGACAGGCACTAATAATATCTGAAACAATTGCGCTTCCCGTAGGCATATCTCCCGCCCCTTTACCGTAAAGCATGAGATTGCCAACAGCATCTCCTTTGATAAATATGGCATTATATTCCTCCCTCACTGCTGCAAGAGGATGATTTGAAGAAATAAACGCAGGATGCACCCTTGCTTCAATGGTCCTTCCTCTCTTTTTAGCGATGGCAAGTAAGCGCATTGTAAAACCCATCTCCTCACCATAGACAATATCAGCTTTCGTAATGTTTGTAATCCCTTCACAATGAATATGCTTGATGGGAACCCGAGCATGAAAAGCTATAGAAGATAAAATGGATAGCTTATACATGGCATCCTTCCCTTCAATATCTGCGCTAGGGTCTTGCTCTGCATACCCTAATTGCTGCGCCTGTTTTAATATTGATTCGAAGTTTCCACCTTCTTCTGCCATTTTAGTTAATATATAATTGGTAGTGCCATTGATAATGCCCATCATCTCATGTACTTTATTGGATTGTAGCGATTCATTAATTACTTTAATAATGGGTATCCCGCCTGCCACGCTCGCTTCATAATAAAGCCCTACCCCATTTTGTTGTGCCTCTTTTTCAAGTTCGTGCCAGTGACGCGCCATTAATTCTTTGTTGGCTGTTACCACCGTCTTTTTATTTTTAAATGCCGAAAGTATATACGCTTTAGCAGGCTCTACACCGCCCATAAATTCAGCTACTATAGAAATATCTGGATCTTCTATAATATCTTCTATTCGATTGGTAAATAAATGCTTATCTGCTTTTACTGGTCTCGTTTTATGAATATCACGCACTAAAATCTTGCCGACTTTAATGCGCATATTTTCTCGATGCAAAATCTCTTCGCTATTTTGCATTAAAATTTTATATACGCCTGTACCCACATTGCCAAAACCTAACATGCCTATTTTCATGTCTTGCATTACGATTCACCTCCATCAGGAAATATAAACAAAAATTTTAGTACATTATAATGCCAAATACAATACTTGTTAACATGGTGAGCACCATCATCACTGCCACTATTAATGCTATTACCTTTTTCATCTGCCATAACCTCCTTAGTCGTTTTTTATATTATTTATCATTATACCTCATCCTTCACTATTTTACCATAGCAAAAAGTCGACCTATTCGCTCGGTCGACTTTTGCATATATAAAAAGGAGGAGTAAAAATGAAAAAAAAGTATCATTTGTTAGTTGTGATATATATATATATTACCACGAAAATAAAAATAATGTATGAACAATTTGTTAATAATCGCCTTTTTATATTACAATCCTTTTACAATTGTTTTTCATATACTTCAATACGGGAGAGTATCTTTTTTAAGCAGGTTTGTACTTCATCAAAATCCATATTAGGAATATAAAATGTTTCTAAATAATCATGCTCTTGTTTTGCTTTCTTAATAGTATCTACTGCTTTGTTTAATAATTGTTCAAACATCTTTTTATCATAGTATAATATGTCTTTATATGCATCTAATCTCTTCTCATCTACATATTGCCCTAAGTTTATGCTTTTCTTATGTGGCACCTGTACATCATGATATTGATTGGAGGTTGTAAGTGCGAGTCCTATTTTCGGAATAAGGATATGCTCTATTTTCTCTTCTGGCTGCATAGGACAATAGTAGCTTTCTACATCTAATCCTCTTTCTATAGCTTCTACGAGAACTTTTTGAATCAGTTTTTCTGTACCTGTACCTGCTTCTCCAATTATTTTATAAATAGTTGTATTTTTAAAGATACTATCTAATTCGTTACACAAACCATTGGGTGTTATCGCACTTGCAAATAATTTGCGCACTTTTCCCACTTTGTCTGAAAGTGCTATGCTTTTTAATTCATTTTCAATAATCGTTGCTGCCTCTTTATGTACACCTGCTTCATTGGTTACTTCCTTATAGATAGTATACCTATCATCATACATGTCTTTTGCCGCTGCTAAATAACGATACGCGCGCCTAAAGCATTTTCCAACTTTTGCATTGGTATCAACAATTGATTGCTTATTTGCGGTAATTCCCTCTTCATTCCAATACTCTCCTAAATTAAGGATTTCATCTACTGCAGCTGGATTGATAGGGTCTACAACATGCGGCGCTGTACCATCTAAAAGAGCTACTTTAATCGCTGGAATCACCACCCCATCTAACGAATGATTATCGGATGAACAATGCATATATTCCACATCATATCCTTTTTTCAGCATCGCTTCTCCAATTTTTCGCATAAATGTTGATTTCCCTACCCCGGGTCCCCCTTTTATGGATATGATACGCACTGCTTCTTGCTGACTTAGTATGTACCGATAATACGAATAAAACCCTTGCGGCGTGTTGCCACCTAAAAATGCATGCTTTATAGTTCCTCTAACCATTTTCCATACCCCTTTCTTATTAATAAAATTCTTATACTATATATATTATTAGTACGGTTAAATAATATATATTGTGCTTGTACAATTATGATAATAAAAGAACACCGTTATCAAAAGCAGCGGTGTTCTTTTATTATTACTGTCTGTACTGTGGTTCTTGCTGATTTATATAATTATTTCTATCATTTAGCTTTTGAAGGACATTCTCTAATGTTTGTCCTATATGCTGAAATTCTTTCTTCGCTGTTTGGTCTTGTGTTTCTAATGCAAATGTTTTCATTGTCGTTGCTGCTGCCTGAACACCCGCTATCGCTTGCTGCATCTGAGTTCCTACTGTCATATGCTCACCTCCCTTCGCTACATACATTGTTTTTTTAATCTTTTCCTATCCAACTTTCCAACTGACCACCTGTCTACTTTCTTACCCTTTCGTCCTAAAGATAAGCGCTGCTATAAATGCAAAGATAATCGCAGCCGATATACCTGCACTTGTTACTTCAAATATACCTGTTAGCACCCCTACAATCCCATTTCTTTCTGCTTCTGCCAGTGCACCTTTTACCAGCGCATTGCCAAAGCTGCTAATCGGTACAGATGCACCAGCGCCTGCGAATTTTATAAGTGGTTCATATAAATCTAGTCCGCCTAATATAGCCCCTATGACTACCAATGTACTGGTCATATGTGCAGGGGTAAGTTTAAATACATCCATTAAAATTTGTCCAATCACACAAATACCGCCACCAATTAAAAAAGCCCAAATAAATTGCTCCACTTCTATCCCTCCTTAAGACGCCTACATCTCTATTGATACTGCATGTGCTATGCATGGCATGCTTTCTTTTTGCTGATAGGATATAGGGGACATAAGCACACCTGTCGCAACAATTAATATTTTTTTAAGTTCACCTTTTCTCATGCGATTTAAAAAATGTCCATAAGTAACGGTAGCACTACAACCGCATCCACTACCACCTGCTAGCGCAGGCTGCTCTTTCTTGTAGATTAAAATACCACAATCTGTGAATCTTTGCTTATCCATTTTTATATTATGTTTTTTCAAAAGATCTGCTGCAATCTGATGCCCGACGCTGCCCAAATCCCCTGTAGCGATGATGTCATAATAATCAGTCTCTCGATTCAAATCTCTAAAATGCGCTTCTATCGTGTCAACTGCCGCAGGCGCCATAGCGCCACCCATGTTAAAAGGATCGGATATCCCCATATCTACTACGCGTCCAATCGTCGCTGCTGTCACCTTAGGTCCTTCCCCTTGTTGCCTTACTAGTGCTGCACCAGCCCCCGTCACTGTCCACTGCGCTGTAGGTGGTTTTTGACCGCCATATTCGGTAGGGTATCGAAACTGTTTTTCAGCAGCGGAATTATGACTCGATGCCGCTGCTATTAAATTATCTCCAAACTTATTGTCTGCAATAAGCGCAGCAAGTGATAGTGATTCCATCGAACTTGAGCATGCCCCAAACAGCCCTAAAAAAGGGGCTCCTAAAGTACGCGCCGCAAAACTACTTGAAATAATCTGATTCATTAAATCGCCACTTAAGAAAAACTGTACATCTTCTTTTTTGCTTCCTCCTTTACGAATAGCTATCTCACACGCTTCTTCAAGCAGTTTTTTCTCTGCTTTTTCATAACTACCCTGCCCAAGCCATGTATCTTGATGTAGTTTGTCAAAATCATTTGCCAAGGCGCCGTTTCCTTCAAAAGGTCCACCTACTGCTGCGGAAGCGATAATGACAGGTTTCGACTCAAAAACCCATGTTTGATGACCCTGTATCATTTACATTCCCCCTAAAGCTTTTATGGTTATTTTAATAATGGATACAACAAAAGCAGAAAATACGCCGTAGACAATTACTGATCCTGCAAGCTTAAACATATTACCACCGACACCTAACACATATCCTTCGCTTCGATGTTCTATTGCAGCAGAGCTCATGGTATTTGCAAATCCTGTAACCGGCACTGCACTTCCCGCTCCTGCCCACTGTCCAATATGGTCATAGACACCTAGACCCGTAAGTAGTGTTGAAATCATAATTAAGACCGCTACGGTCGGGTTGCTTGCTGTTATTTCTGTAAATTCAAAATAATGAATAAACACCCATTTAACCGCTTGACCAATTGTACAAATAATGCCGCCTACTAAAAAGGCTTTGATACAATTTTTTATAACCGGGCGCTTAGGCATCCTTTTATTTGCAAATGCTTGATACTGCTGCTGTGTTGGTGTTAATTTTTTATTTTTTTTATTTGACATCATACTCACCTTCTAACGTATTAAATATGGTTTTAACCCTTCTATCACTTGCTTTAGTTTGTCTGCATTCTTTGTATACATACGCTTTGCCTCTTTATCTTGTGTTTCTAATGCAAAGGTCATAAAATTTGCCTGGCTAATTTCAAGATTTGCATAAAGCATATCTTTTACCCTAGGCTGGTTTACTTGTATAGCATCATCAAATAAATCTACATACAAATCACCGAAAGCGTCCACTTGTCCGATAAAAACATTATCTAATGACACACCTGTATTTTTTAATTGCATATTTAGCCACTGCTGGTTTAATCCCATACTATCTAGCGGTTCGTTTAATACATTACCATCTAAGATTACGGTTTGTGACTCAGTTTGTGGTGCAACTTTTTCTCCTAAGTCATACGGTGTAACAGGTTTTTTATTTGACTTTAACAA
>SKGK01000155.1 GCA_007117465.1 Clostridia bacterium
CTCTTGCTTGATAAACATAAGAAGTTGAATCATAGCTTGCATTTGCTCTTCTGGAGGTGTACCAGGCGGCATACTAGCTATCTGTTGTAACTGTTGATATGCTTCTCTTTGCACCTTAGACTGCTGTCTATCACCTAAAATTCTATATGTTCTGTCTTGTGTGTAGAATTGAACTATACGATTTATTATTAATTGTGCGAATTCTTTCAAGAAGTCCTCTAAAACTTCTACTTTAGATTTAGTCCTCGTATCTGCTCTGGCTCCTAGTTCGGCTATAGTAGAATAAGGCACATTTGCACCAGGCGAAATACCTTGTTGAATTGCTGTGTTTTGGCTTATTGTGTCAATCATGTTTTTCTTATCTTTTTTATAATTCGTTATATTAGGTGGAACTTGCACCGTTGGTCTTGGCTTAATACCATTGGCATCATTGACTTCCTGCCACATATTAGGTTTTGCGATATTGTCTAGTAATTCTTGTTTTTGTCCGTTGGATAAAGATCCTTTGTTATACCACCCACCACCTAAACCTTGTCCTAACATTGCACCTAGCTCTATTTCGTCTGCTTTATTGAGAAGTATTTGAGGAATGACTACGTTCCTTATTTCTCCTAATCCATAAGGTTGTTGTTCATCTGAATATAAGACTTTATATACGAAGGGATATAGACCATCTTCGTAAATATAAGGGATATAATCAAGTAAAATTACTCCTGCCTTATAAGCACAGTGTACGCCTTTTAGAGTACCTTTTGCCATGTCTCTGTACTCTTCTGCTTTGTATGGATGCCCTTCTAATTCGGCTTCTTCTGCTTTTTGTAAAAACTCTTGTTTCCATTCTTCAGACACAAAGTCAGGAGTCCCTTTATGAAAGTGCATTATCAATGTCGCTTGTTGAGGGTCTTGTCCTTCGTTCTCTTTGCCTTTCTCTATATTTTCTGTATCTTCGATTACATACTTTCCCTTCTCCCAGGTATCTTTTATCCATTGTACTTTTTTTCTTCTTTTGATATTGATATAAGAGCATTCTTGTAACCTCTCTTCAAGGTCTAGTATTGCAGGGTCAGGAAAGAATTCATCCTTCTTTAAAAATAATGTCTTGACTTCTCCTACCCACCTATTAGGTCCAGTGCCACCAATCCAATGTTGGTCCCACGGAACATACCCAATTACAGGTCCGTACAAAATCATTTGAAGAACTATTTTTTTCCACTGAACAGGAAATTTGTTTTGATATAAAATATGATTTATTAAGTCTGTAAGACTCTCCCCTGCCTCCATGTCCTCTATTTCTCTACCTTCGGTTTCAATCTCAGGTGTTGTAGTAGTTAATGCTGCTAACATGTTTTGAGCCATAGGGAATACTATATTGTCTTGACTGTTGAAGTTTCTTTCTTTGCCGCTTTTACTTCGCAAACCCTTTGATGTGTCCCACTGTTTGCCAATATATATTTTATATTCATCTTCCCAATCTCTTTCAATATCAGGTCTTTTACCTCCCTCAGCATACATTTGAGAAGTATCAATTTTCATCACAAGTGAGTTTTCCTCTTGTGAGTTGTGGGCAGACGTTTTATCTTCTTTTTTACTGAATATTCCCATATTAACCTCCATAAAAAAAGACCAGATCAACATTTCTGTTGAACTGATCCGCTTGGGATGCTCTGTTTTCTATATCTTTATTTTAACATGATTTAAGTCTATCACTCCCTTGCTAGTTAAAACCAAATGTGTAGTCTGTTTACATGCAGGACATATCTTCTTAATCTCCCCCGATGCTTCACATAAAGTTTTGCCACATGTAGTACATTTTATCTTTTGCATACTAATCAAATACTCCCCCTCGTTCCTTCTCTGAATACTTTGGAATATAAGTCCTAGTTTTTAAGTCCTTTACAAGTCTAACTGCCTTTTTGCCGCTTTTTTTTATTTCTTCTACAGGAGATTCAGGTATCTCTTTTATTGCTTTGCCAATCTTTAAACCATAGCCAAATGCTATGTAGTTAGATAAGATAAGTATTAATGATATTGTGATTATGAGTATGATATTAATCATAAGTCGCTACCTCTTTTTTATTTGTTTTGTTTTTTCGTCTACAATATATTCTTTTTCAAATGCTTCTAAATCGTAGGCTATAGATTGAATCCTGCTTGCCAATAGCCAATATGGCTTATTACAGTTATCGCACGTACGCCGAAAAAATGCTGGTGATTGTTCGGGCATTGAGTTAGTTATAATTTCGTTACAATTAGGGCATTCACCAGTAATCATAAATCCTCCTTTTCGATAGTAACTGGATGCTCTGTAAAATAATCAGTTATAAACTGTTTCCTGATGTTTAATAACTTTTCAATAGACTGCGTTATAGCCATTACCTTATCACCGTCCATATGCTTGTCCTCATGGTACGTAGCCGAAAGTAACAATAATGACCTTTCTATGCAATTAGTTAATATATGTTTATTATGTCCTGTTGGATCTTTAGATTCAATTCCTCTTCTCGATATTAAATCCTCGATGGTTTCAAAAGGAACATCCACACCAGATGAATTATCGCTATGTTTTAATCCCATCATAAGTCCTCCTTATTTTCAATGTGTTCTTCAAGCACCTTTATACGATTGGAAAGAAATTTTATTTTTTTGAAGAGTTCAATAAATACATGAATTCCAACACCAAGCATGACACCATTAACAATTGCAATAGAAACAACAACTTCTTCACTCATTTTCTAAGACCTCCTTCTGTAGTCCAAAAGTCAAAGTGCGCCGCTTAAGAGTGTCGAAAAGTTTTTCGCACGCACTCAGAAAAAACTTTTCATCATATTCGCAAATTCGCATGCCAACACAGTCTCTAAAGGTTTTACCGTTAATTACTGCAACACATGTTACTTCGACAAAATCATCTTGTTCACTTTCATACATAAGACTATCTCTTGTATTAATCATAAGTCCCCCTTCCTTGCTTGGCTTAATCCACGTTCAAGCGCAGTATAAAGGAGTTCACACTTTCTTATAAACTCTACTTTATTTTGTTCTTTGCTTTTAAAATAAGGATTAAATTGAAAGCCTAGTTCATGTGTCCAATCATTTGATATTGCGGTACATTTGACTATTAATTGAATATCATTGACGTGTTCATTTCTTGGGTTTATTAATTCCATTACTGCCACCACCTAAATATTTAAAATATTTTACACATTAATTTTATCACTAATTCTGCCCTCTCTTATGTCAATCAAAAGGGCTGTTACTGTAGTCTGTACCGTCTTTTTCGTTATCTTCATCAAAACTTCTAGATATTAGTTCAGGCTCTAATTCAGCTTCATAGGATTGCTGCCCTCTTATTTCATTTGCTATCATGTCAGCGAATAAAGCATCATCATGTTTGCCACTCATAGCATCAGGCCTGCCCTTTTTGTCGTATATGAAAGTCAAACACTCCTGAAGGGTTTCTATATCGTTAAATAGTTCTATATTTTCTTCTATGAGATGTACTTCTTTGTCTATAATCAAAGGTCTTGTATTACCATCCGTTTTCCAACCATGAGCATTTTTATACTCTTTTGTGAAGTCGTCATATCTTCTTCTAGTGTATTGTCTAGGATAGTGAAGTCTTTCTAATTCTTCTATAGGAGCTGTGTTGAAGTTTACCTCGATACCGATTAAAGCAAGGTTATAATAGACTCCTAAACAGTACATTTGCCATGTATAAGGTTTTGAATTAGTCCATTGATTGCGAATTCTAGCACATCTATTACCTGTGACGTTGTTTATTACTTTGCCTGTAAAAAAGTCTCTACCTTCTCCCTTAGTATCTCCACCTATGACATATGGATAGCCTTGGGAAACATCTTCATATATTTCTACAAATCCATTAGGATCATCTACCCATTTTATCGTGTTGTCTTTGATGTAATCCATGGAATCGGGATTATTCCATTCAAAAGCAAAGCGACCTCTTTTTGGTGGGTTCTTTTTGTATTTTTGTCTTAAGTGTTCTATTCGTGATTGAACTATCTCATTGTTGAATACTGGCGTTCCAGTGGACAGAAATGCCTCTTCTGGAAATGCAGGATTTTCTTGTTTCATCATGTTTAGATCATTGTTACAGTCATTCTTATAAGTCCATACCCACCAGTTAACTTGTTCTTTAGTTAACCCGAATAACTCTATTATTCCTTGAGTTCTTTTATTTCCATCTGTTTTACCGAATAAGTAATCATATATTTTTTTATTAAGACTTTTTATTAATCTTTCGTACTCTTCATCATCGCATTCCATTTGATATTCAGGGTTATCGTGCCAAGGGAAGAATAACGTTACCCATTCGTTATCTCCTGCTACTGCTTCATCCCATAATTCTTTGAAGTCATTGAATCCGTTTGCTGTAGACTCTATTACTATCTCTGTATCAGGTGTCTTTGGAAATGCAGATGTTATTCCTGATAATTGCTTTCTAGGCTCTTTCCCTTCTGCCCCTTCCCAAAACCCGAATTCGGACAAATGTCCATAAAATAGGGTATCACCACGGCCTATGCTTACATCTCCTGCTGTCTGTATGCTTATTTTTGAATTAAGCCCTTTACCTTTACCTTTATATCCTGTTGGTCTATCGAATACAAGCTCAGTGGAGTTTGAAGCCTTTTTAAGAGGCTTTACGTTCTCAGGTAGGCAATCATACATATATTTAGCTTTTTCAAATATTTTAGCTGTAGCAGACTGTCTGTGTGCTACTATAAGACCTGTTCTATTGGCTTTTGTGACTGTATTATAAAGCATACGTCCTTGTTCATTCGTAGAGCCTCCATGCTGTCTTGCCTTTAGTATTATTATTCTCACAGGCCTACCAGAAGCTTTTATATCAACTACTGTCTGATTAATCTTTTGTTGAATAGAATTATGAATAAAAGGAACTTGTTCACCTTTTTTATTGACTATCTTAATATATTCTTCAGCAAACATAGGATAGCTTTGAAATGCCTGATACCTCAATTCTTCTTCTAATAATCGTTGAAGTTCCTTTTCTTCTTCTGGAGTTAATCCTTTACTCATTGTTTCTCCTTTTGTTTAGCATTTTTATATATTTTCTTGGAGTGTTTAAGACAGTTACCAGATATTCACCACAAAATATATAAATCTTATCTCCATAAACTTTGATGTTGTTGGCTTGTCTGTTGTATGAATACACATAGTCTAAATAACCTCTAAATGGTCCTTTTATATCTTCTCTTGAAAGTCCTTTATCAAAAGCTATATTAGCCAGTCTTTCGGCAGACCTCATGTTAACGCCACATCTTTTCTTTATTCTTTTTCTACTGTGAACTGTGACGTTAATCATAGGGTTACTCCTTAAAGGGTAAATCAATTAATTCAGGCCTATGTCCATGAGTCCATATTGCCCCCAACACATTCCAAAGAAAAGCCTTATCGTGTGGCTCGTCTGTATCTCCACGAAGATATTTTAGGTAATGCCTTACACCTGAATCTATGAAACAGTGCAAAGGTTGTCCTAGCTCCCAGTTACGGTCGCCATATTTCATACAGCCGCCTTCATACTGCTTAGCTGCTTCAATCATTGCTGTGTGTATATCCCACTCGATATGTTTTTCTACAAATGTTTGTATCGCAGAAATTAGATGAACTGTATGACCATTTCTAACATATTCATTTATGTAATAAATAACATCATCACCTAATAAGTCACTCAC
>SKGK01000057.1 GCA_007117465.1 Clostridia bacterium
AGCTACCAATGCTGGCATTAGAATGCAATATGAACGTGCAGGTATTACTCATTCTATATATATGGATAGTGGGGGTGCATGGTATCAGCCAGATGGGGGCGGTAATAGGGTGCCAATAGGCGGAGTCACCATGAGGTCTGGCACTGGCACTTTCGTAGGAAATGGTGGAACTAGAACGATAGCCCATGGACTTGGCAAAACACCGTCCGCATATTCTGTTGTTCCCACAAGCAATCCCAGTGGTTATTTGGGGGAAATGTGGGTTTCAGTTGGTTCCACTAATATTGTCGTTGGCAATACAGGGTCTCACACTGGTTCATTTCATTGGTTTGTCATGTAAGAATTTGACTTTTTTTACAAAATATGGTATAATATTAATAGAGGATATGAAAAGGAGTGAGAACATGAGTGTAAGACCTACAGCAGCAACACTGCTATTAAGTGAAAATTGTAATTTAAAATGTGAATATTGCTTTGAGCAACATAAGCCTTTTGCAATGACAAAGGAGGTGGCAAGAAAGTCAATAGACTTCTTATCTGATGGTGCAATTATAAATAAAACGGGAAATTTTTCCATAACTTTATTTGGTGGAGAGCCTATGCTTGAGCCTGATATAATGGAAGAGCTATTCAGGTACGGATATGAAGTAGCTTTAAAGAAGAAATTGAACTTTTCCGCGAGTATTATTACTAATGCAACACTACTAGATGAAAAAAGATACAATATTATCAAAGAGTGGAAAGACAAGGTGAACTTGGAAATTCAACTTTCGGTAGATGGAAAGGCTGAGACTCAAAACACGTATCGAATTACCAAAGATGGGAAGCCATCTTTTCACCTAGTTGAGAAAAATGTCCCTAGATTCAAAGAACTTTTCAAAGATGCTCCTCGCAGACTGTCTGTTCATGGAGTGATTAGTAAAAAAACCTTGGACAAACTTTATGAAAATTATTTATTTTTTCATCAAGAATGGGGAATGCAGAGAATATGGTTTATACCGGTAATTGAAGAAGAATGGACAGAGGACGATGTTAAAATCTATGATGAACAGATGAGCAAAATAACAGACTATATACTGTCTATAGTGAAACGAGACAATAGCATAGAGGAGATTTATAACTATGCACCATTAGACAGGTGTCTAAGGCAAAGTAGAGGTTTTCCTTCGGCTCCGTGCGGCGCAGGTAAAAATTTTGTTACAATAACTGCAAAAGGATACATATACCCCTGTCATCAAATTTATTTTAATGATAAAAACAACGAAACGTACATTGGTAGTATTTTTACAGGAATATATGAGCCTAATAGAAAGCTATTTTTAGATTATGACAGTTCTGATTTAACTTGCCCTAAAGATTGTGATCATTATTATTGTTACAGATGTATTGCCGTCAACTGGATAAAAACAGGAAGTATACTAATACAGCCAGAAGGTCTATACTGCAAAATGCAAAAAGTAGATCAGAAATATCAAAAAAAGATAGAAAAGGAGCTAATAAAGATGGGATTATTGAACCAAAATAAAAATAATTATCAATACGACTACAGACCTGGAAACAATCCTGACAACCCTGATTGCCTATGCGATTGTAGAGGTGGAGACTGTGATGTGGTAACCTATGGGCCAGAATGCGGCGCAAACTTTCCTAGCAATGGGAATAACCAAGGAAAAGCTTGCTCGTGTAAACCATCATCATCAGAAGGAAGTACACAAGTGGCTGATGAGTTGGCGCATGTGTTGCAAAATTTAATCTTATTACAAAAAATTACTGAATCTGCAGTACAAGAGGTTCAAGCTAAAGTTACTACACTGGAGAGAAAAATAGATTTAATTATTAATAATATAGAGTAAAAGAGGTGATAAAGTGGGAATTAGCTTTAGAAGAATCAACTCTAACATCGCCTCTAAAGGGGGCTTTTCCGTGTCTACTGGAGGATATCACTCAGACTTGCGGAGCTTAATAGAGTTGATTAACAATGGCCTCACGTTTCGAAATGCTGCTACCTCTCTTTGCCCGTCTCATGCCGCCTCTCCTTACAGTGGCGGCTTATCTTTGAAGCAAATTGATGATTTTCAGGTAAGCTCTTTGGTTGGGTGCTCTTGTAATGCAGTCCAACCTGCCCAATGCTCATGTAACACTAGGGTTGGGGCTACGTGCATGTGTCAGTCAAGATCGACAAGTGGCTGCTTGTGCAATATAAGACAGCCAAATAATTGTCAATGTCAAGACAATGTGGATGGAAGCTGCACTTGTAACACCGTAGTGCAATGTGACTGTGAAAAGAGGACCGCAGGCATATGTAGCAACCACGAACCGCAATGCGACTGTCATAGTGTTTTAGGAGACCCTTGTGAATGTAATATCCAAAATCAGTCCTGCACTTGCGACGGTAGAGCGCCTATTGGGTGTGAATGTGATCAAGTTGGGACTTGCGATTGCGAAAAACGAAATGGAGTGCAAGACTGTCAAGGCCATGTCAATTGTCATTGCCAATATCGCACTGCTGAAGACGCTTGTGAATGCGATGACAGGGGAGGGTCTTGCCACTTCGTTGATGGCGAGCCGCCAGAGCAGCCAGGCTGCTGGTGTGATACTAGAGATGCGCAATGCCTATCAAGGACGGTAGTTCCTCAGTGTGGATTTGATATTTTATGCACTTGCCAAGGCAGATGGTCTACTCCAAAATGTCGATGCAATGTTGAAGATTTCACTTGCACGTGTGAAGCGCAAGAACCTCCCCTTTGCGACTGTCAAAAAAGAGGGGATGCCACCTGTCCGAATAGAACGGCGCCTACTACATGCACAGCTCTTGACGACACCTGCCATGTAGTGACTGTTACGTGCGACTGTGATGAGCGAGGGTCGGTAAGTGATTGTCCCAATAGAACTGGCACAATGTCCTGTACATGCAATGTTAGACATGGTTGCGATTGCGAAGGCAGAAGCGCTCAGCCGGTTTGTGGTTGTAATGTTGATGGGCAATCTGGAGGGTGCACTTGCGTTAGTCGAGGAACCTTCGATTATAATGCCTTTGGCTTAGCATGTGAGTGCGTTGATCGAGAAACGGCCGACTCTTGTTTGTGCAATGCACGCAACCAATGCAACTGTGAAATTAGGGTGGGCACTGCAAATTGCACATGCAATGTTCGCGAAGGGAGTTGTGATTGTTTAGGCAGAACGGGCAATGGGATGTGCTTGTGCAATAGCAGGACTCAGTGCGACTGCGTTATAAGAGATAGTCAGGTAGCATGTGACGTTAATATTACAGGTTAGGAGGCTAAATGGATTATCAAGAATTTTGCAAAAATTTAACAATAACATTCTCTGGTTTTAATATAAAAAATTATTTGCGATTGGCTATAGAGAGCCTATTGGCGGTACATCCTGAACTTAAAGATAATATAGTGGTCTTTGACGACAATTCCACTGACGGAACTTCAACAATGTTAAAAGAAATGAGCATTAAAAGAATTTCTTGGTTGCCAGAGTTTTATTCTGATGTTGAAAACTACCAAAAAAATTTTGGTAGCTGCATGGCTCACTATACTAATCTTATAATTTATAACATTATGAAGCAAATCAATACAAAGTATGCATTAATAAATGATGGAGATGTTGTTTTTTTAAGTCCTTTTTTATATGATTATATCAATTTAATTCAAGATCGTAAAGCTTTAATTGTTTGCGAAACTTTGACAAATTTTGAAAATTTTAAAAAGAAGTCTGCAGAGGTTCCTGGCGTTACTGAGGATTATATAAATAAATACTCTTTATTGGTTAGACCTTGTGGAACCTTGTATAGAGCTCACCTATGGCATGGCCTATTAGATTTATCTTTTTTAAAGGATAGTGGTATTTATTTTGACGACATTTTTGATGAGCAATATACAAAGCTAATTGCACCTGTGCCAATTGCCGATGGAGGGTTAAACTTCTTTTATAGTATAGAGTCTAATAAAATAAAATATTTGGATTTGAATGAACACTATGGATATCAGCAACTGCCAGTATACCATTTCGGATGGAGAAGCTCTTTGGCTAAGTATTTAACTAATACGCGATATACACTACAGCCTGTAGAGCAGGAGCTTGAAGCTCGTTTAAAGAAAGACATGGATGGAAATAAAGCATTATGTTCGATACTAGATCGATTTAAACATATAGCGGTGAGATAAAAAGGAGAGAAGATGGAAAGGTATGTCATACATGTAACAAAAGAATGCAATATGAAGTGCACTTATTGCTACGAAAAGGATAAAGTTAGTACTTATACGTGGAATGAAGTTGAAAAATTAATAGACAATTTAGTTAAACATAACAAAGAAAAGCGTTTTGGGATTGAGTTCCTTGGGGGTGAACCACTGTTAGCTTTTGATCTGATAGAAAAAAGTGTTGAATATATGGAAGCCATTCCCAACGTCGAAGTTGATTCTTATGGGATTACTACGAATGGGACAATTGTGCCTGAAGGTTTTGTTGATTTTATGAAAAAATATCCTAAAGTTTTTTGGGCCGCAAGTATGGATGGAACAAAAGATATGAATCAACTTAGAATCATGGACATAAAGCAAAACTCATATGATACGGTGATAGAAAACTTTAAACTTTTAGCGAGAGAGTTGGGCGGAGTGAACAGGTTGTCTATTCACTTGGTAACACATCCTTATAATGTACATAAGCTTAGTTTAGGTATTGACCACCTATATAAAATAGGTTTTCGATCAATGGGAATTGGTACTGTAGAGAGCACTATTATCATTGATGATGATTATTGCAAACACTATATTGAGCAGTTAAAGATAGTGTCAGATAAGATAAAGAATGGTGAGTACTCTAACTTATATATTGATGTTTTAAACAATTTAAAGCCACGCTCTGACACAAGGTATTACATAAAAGACGAAAGTGGTAAAATTATAGCAGAAAGCTATGGTAGGGCTAAAGAAGATATTACATCCGCTCAAATTTACAAAGCACAAGCTGTATCTTCTCCTATAAGTTCAAAAATAGAAGACATCAGAGAGGCCGTATACAGCTATCATCAATCAAATGTGGGAAAGAGTTATGCGATATAGTGTAGATTTTTTAAAAACTTTAAAATATAAAGTAAAATACAATCACTGGCTCCCAAGTTTACTGAGGGCCTACGGCACTGTTGTTAATAATACAATATACTATGCGCTTGAAGAAGAGAGTGTGCCAGACCATATCCACATACACGAGCTTGTTCATGTGGCGCAATATAAGAGAGATGGTGTAGTTAAGTTTTTAATAATATATTTTACAGAATATATTCAAAACTACTTCATTTACAAGGACTGGTATCAAGCATATATAAATATTAGATATGAAAAGGAGGCAATGGAGATTGAACAATATTACAGAGAACAATATGGAGAAAATTAATGTTTATTTAACACTAGAAGAAATTCAAAATACTTTAATTTTTTTAAGTAGAACTGATCTATCAGGTAAGGAGGTGCCTGCTTTTAATGATATAGTGGGCGCCTTGCATAGAGCTACTCAACAAAAAGAAGACTAATGTCTTCTTTTTTTTATAGGAGGTGGATAAATGGCTTTTAATTATAATGACCCAACTATTACTAGGTGGGAGGTTGATGAGCAGGGGCAGAAAATTTCTGTTCCTGTGGTAAATGAAGAAAAGCAAATCATAGGTAATAAATTAACATTAGAGGGGTTTCCCG
>SKGK01000077.1 GCA_007117465.1 Clostridia bacterium
AATGCTTATCCAAACCAGCGTCAACTTTAGTAACGGAATCAGCACTGTTTGATATATCATCAGAAGCACCTACAGTTACCTCCCCTTCCGCGATTGCAATCGTAATCGCCCTTGCAATCTGCGCCGCATTGGTTCTATCCGCACTCACCCGAGCCCTCTCAATAGCATTAATTACATTTGGCGCAGCGATCCCTGCTAATACCGCTAGTATCGCAATAACCACGATTAATTCAACTAAGGTAAACCCTTTTTGACTCTTTCCTCTCTTAGTCACTTGATGATTTATTTTTCTTTTCATCGTTGCTATCATGTTTTTTAACATATTGACCACTCCTTCTTTTTTTATTTAGCTTTCTCATTATATATCTATCTAAACGCCTTTTTCGAGGCGAAGTTGCTGTTATCCGATGCCTCCATACATGCCAAACATAGGTTGCACAATGGAAATAATCACGAACCCCACCACCACCGCCATGACGACTATAATAAGTGGCTCTAGTAGTGTCGTCATCTGCGTAATGGCTGTTTCTACCTCTGTATCATAAAAATCAGCGGTCTTTTCTAAAATACTCTCTAATGACCCGGTATCTTCACCAATTTTTAGCATATGCACCACCATCGGGGGGAATATACCGATATTCGCGATGGGCGTTGCAAGGTCTACGCCTCTACTGACTTCCTGCCCCGCTTTTTCAAGACCTTTTGCAACCACATGATTGTCTACTACTTTTGCGACCATATCAATGGCGGATAATATAGGAAGCCCTGAAGCTAAAAGGGTACTTAGCGTCCTTGAAAACCTTGAGGCAATAACCTTTTGGTTGAGCTTCCCAAATATCGGAATCCTAAGCTTGATGCCATCTAGCGTCAGCTTACCTAACTCGGAATCAGCATATTTTTTAAAAGCAAAGAGTCCCCCAACCACACCCCCTAATAATATATACCACCTATTTTTAATAAAATCACTTATTTCTAAAAGTATTTTTGTCGATAGCGGAAGTTCCATTCCCATTCCTGCAAACATCCCTACAAAAGTAGGAACAACAAAGGTGACAAGAATTATTATGACAATGGTTGCAACAATGGCTACGATAATGGGATATGTCATTGCACCTTTTATTTTCTTATTGAGTTTATTCTCCTTCTCAAAATGCGTTGCCATTTTCTCAAAAGAAGTATCTAGTGTTCCACTTACCTCTCCTGCCTCCACCATGTTCATCAAAATAGATGGGAAAACTTTATGTTCTTTCATTGCAGAAGAAAGTGTATTACCCTTTTGTACCTCCTCATACACCTTGCCTATAATCTCTTTTAGTTTTGCATTTTCAGTTTGTTTTCTCATAATATCTAAACACCCTAATACAGAAATACCTGCATTGATAATGGTATAAAACTGTCTACAAAAAATAGCGATATCACTTGCCTTCACCGTTTCTAAAAAGGAAAAAGTAATTTCTTTTTGTAGTAACGTTTGCTGCGTTATCGCAAGTGGAAAATATCCCTTGTCTTTTAAATATGCGATAACATCCCTTTCTTCATTTACTTCTATCGCGCCTTTTATTGTAGCGCCATCGATTGTCTTTGCTTTGTAATTGTATTTAGGCATTATCCGATCATCCTTTTAAGCATTTCTTGGTCTACTGCAAATGTATTCGCCTCTGTTAAATCAATAATGTTTCTCTTGTACAAATTCGCAAGAGAGGTATCCATCGTCTGCATGCCAAATCTTACACCCGTTTGTATAATAGAGTTTATCTGATGCGTCTTGCCCTCCCTTATAAGATTGCTAATGGCTGGATTAGAGAGCATAATTTCTATTGCTGCAACTCTTGCGCTTTTGTCCTTTTTCAGAAGAAGCTGCTGCGAGATAACCCCTTGTAGTACGGTAGATAGCTGAATCTTTATCTGTTGCTGCTGGTGTGGTGGAAACACATCAATAATTCTATCAATCGTCTTAGCCGACCCTATCGTATGGAGTGTAGAGAACACTAAATGTCCTGTCTCCGCTGCGGTAAGTGCTAT
The DNA here is from genome assembly GCA_007117465.1 of Clostridia bacterium. GTDB lineage: Bacteria > Bacillota > Clostridia > SK-Y3 > SK-Y3 > SKGK01. The sequence continues at coordinate 2,023 of SKGK01000077.1, forward strand.
AGATATTGTCTCTAAATCTCTCATCTCACCCACTAAAATTACATCCGGGTCTTGTCTTAACGCTGCCCTTAGTGCATTACCATAACTTCTTGAGTCGTGTCCGATTTCTCGCTGATTAACAATGCTTTTTTCATGTTTGTGAAGATACTCAATGGGATCTTCTAGCGTCAAGATGTGTGCACTTCGTTGTTGATTAATGATATTAATGAGTGCGGCAAGTGTCGTTGACTTCCCACTTCCTGTAGGTCCTGTCACGAGTACAAGTCCCCTTGTTTTTTGCGCAAGTTGCGTTACCACAAATGGAAGTCCTAGCTCTTCAGGTGTAGGAATCCTTGAAGCAACTAGTCTTAGGGCTACTGCCATTGTTCCTCTTTGCTTATAGACATTTACCCTAAATCTTCCCACCCCTGCAAGTGAGAAAGATACATCTATCTCCCCTTTATCCATTAGCACACGAAGCTGCTCCTCTGACAGTAATTGATTGATGATGTCTTGCGTATCTTCTGGGCTAAGTTTGGTATCTCCTATTTTAATAAGCGCACCATTTTGCCGCATAATCGGTGGTGTTCCTACGGTAATATGCAAATCTGACGCTTTATGATCGATTGTATGTTTTAACAATGCATGAATATCCATCTCTAACTCCTTTTACTTATTCTGTTATAAGGAATACGCTACTCTTATTAATTCTTCAACAGTGGTGATGCCTTCAAGTACATGCCTTATACAGCTATCTCTTAATGTATTCATCCCCTCTGCTATTGCCTGTTCTTTTATGGCATCAGAACTTTCCCCTTTGTTGATAAACTGTCTTATCTTAGCCGTCATCGGCATAATCTCATATACCCCTGTCCTACCTTGATAACCTGTATTGTTACACGCATTACACCCTTTTCCCTTTTGAATGGTGATGTTGTCTGTCTGTGTTAGTCCTAGTATTTTCATCTCGTCATCACTTGGCTTATACATCACTTTACACTTAGGACATATTTTTCTAATCAATCTTTGTGAAATGATGCCCACTAATGATGTACTAATTAAAAATCGTTCAATGTTCATATCTAATAATCTTGCGACGGTACTTGCTGCATCATTTGTGTGGAGGGTGCTAACCACAAGATGTCCTGTAACAGCTGCTCTTACCGCAATTTCAACCGTTTCAGCGTCACGTATTTCGCCTATCATGATGATATTGGGATCTTGTCTTAGAAACGCGCGCAACGCCCCCGCAAAATCTAGTCCTGCTTTAGGATTCACTTGTACTTGATTAACTCCCTCTAACCTCGTTTCAACAGGGTCTTCTACCGTAATAATATTGATACTCTCGTTATTTAACTCTCTAATGGTGGTGTATAACGTAGTGGTTTTACCACTTCCCGCAGGTCCTGTAATCAGTATAATACCATATGGATTCTTAAGGATATTCTTAAACTTTTCAAGATCATCTTTAAAAAATCCTAATGTATCTTTGGACTTTAATAGACTATTCTTATCAATAATTCTTATGACTACTTTTTCCCCATAGACGGTTGGAAGTATAGAAACTCTAAGGTCATAATCATTCTGGTCTACCATCATTGAGATTCTACCATCTTGCGGTTTTCTCTTTTCCGCAATATTCATCTCACCCGATATCTTAATTCTAGTTACAATGGCAGGTAAAAGCTGAATCTCATGACGCATGCCCTCTTTTAGCTGTCCATCCACTCTATATCGAATACGAATATCTTTATTGTATGGTTCTATATGAATATCACTTGCCTTTATCCGTACACCCTGCTCAATAACGGAATTTACAAGTTTTACAATAGGGGCACTATTTACAACATCTTCTAAATTACCTTCTATAGTTGCAGCCTGTTCGATGATGCCATACTCTTTTTTGTATTCTTCTGCTGCTTTCATCGCTTCTTGCTCACCATAACAAATATCAATTGCCCTACCTATCTCATTTGTACTTGCAATCACTGGCTCAACGTCTAGACCTGAATATATTTTAACATCATCAATGGCAAATATATTGAGCGGGTCACTCATTGCAACCGTAAGCACATTACCCTCTTTTTTAATGGGTATCAAATCATGTCTTTTTGCAAGACTCTCACTAATAAGCGTTGTTGCTGCTGTATCTATATCATAGTCTGCAAGAATAACATGTGCAATGCCCAATTGTATCTCTAATACTTCTATAATCTGTTCCTCGGTGACATACTGCTCACTAACTAAAATCTCACCAAGTTTTTTACCTGATTTTTTTTGCACAGATAGCGCATGCACAAGCTGCTCTTTGGTTATAATACCAACCTCAACTAATAAATCTCCTAATCTTTTTTTTCTGCCCTTATACATAACTAACCTCCACAAAGATTTTGTATCATTTTCAAATTTCTAGTGTATACCTACCACCGATAAGCTATCTTAAATCAAAAAACTGAGTGAAACAAGCCTTCATACCAACTAAGTATGTGCTTTCCATACATCATTGTAATAAACGTCCCAGCTACGATGAAGGGCCCAAATGGTATCGTGTCTTGTCTTTTCTTTATTCTTAATACCACTAATATAACGCTAATAACCGCACCTATAAAAAAAGATGAAAATAGCGCTAATAGCGTCATTCTCCACCCTAAAAAGAGCCCAATCGGTGCAAAAATCTTTACATCGCCCATGCCCATGGCATCCTCTGTTTTATAGAGTAGCGTAACTATTAAAGACACTACAAACAAAAAACCAAAACCAACAAACATACCCATAAGCGGATTCCACCATATGCTATCCCCATATAGTTGTATAGGATAAAAAAGGTTATATATCATTGTCACTATCCCGCCAACAATTGCCGCTAATACTAGTTCATTTGGAATAATAAAATGTTTTAGGTCTATAAAAAACACGATTACTAAGATGCTCATCAAAAATGCTGTTGCTAATAACTCAGTGGTAAGTCCGAATCTATAAAACAATAATAAATAAATCACACCTGTTAATATTTCTATACATGGATACTTGATTGAAACCTTTTCTTTGCAAAATCGACATTTTCCTTTTAAAAAAATATAACTAAATACGGGTATTAAATCAATCATTTTAAGTCTTACCCCACATGTAGTACATGCTGATGGTGGTTTTATGATAGACTCTTTTCTAGGTATACGGTATATGCATACATTTAAAAAAGAACCCACAATAAGACCTAAAATAAAAACATAGCTAGAAAGTATTATCTCTATCACTTGCTCTCCTCCAACATTTCAAAGTATCTAATGTAAAAGTCCTATGTCTTTTTGGTATTTGGGGGACTTTTGACCTATCTTATATATTTCTACATGAAAATTAAAAATCCTTCTAAAACAATTAAAAAAAAATGATGAAAACTTTTACAGCCCCAGAAATCTCGTCCCGCTTTAAAGAATGGGACAAGGTACCTGTCCCTCTGTCCCGTCATCTCAAAATTTTATAGACCTCATCAAGGCTAACTGGTTTACTTATATAATCATCCATACCTGCCTTAATACATTTTTCACGGTCTCCTTCCATTGCATAAGCTGTCATTGCAATAATCGGCGTGTGTTTTTCCTCTCCTTC
>SKGK01000044.1 GCA_007117465.1 Clostridia bacterium
ATATATTTAAAATAATATTTAACGTCATAATAAATATAAATAAAATAACGCCTGTTGCAAAAAGTGCTTCACGGTGTAATCCAAAAGCATAAGACATCTCTAGCGCAACATTTCCTGTCAGCGTTCTCATGGGCTGTGTAAGAGATTTTGGAATAATAGCGGCATTTCCCGCTACCAAAATAACTGCCATCGTCTCACCCACTGCTCTACCAATTCCTAATATAACAGCTGCTAATATCCCTGACCTAGCCGCAGGTAAAATAACACGAAAAATTGTCTGTATATGGGAAGCACCCATTGCAAGAGACCCTTCTTTGTAGCTTTCTGGTACAGAACGAATAGATGTCTCAGAAATACTTACAACCGTAGGTAAAATCATGATTCCTAAAATAATACTTGCTGCAAGCAAACTGTTGCCAGGACCCCCTAGATGTTGTCGTATTAAGGGTACAAATACCACAAGTCCAAAAAAACCATAAACAACCGAAGGAATACCTGCAAGCAGTTCAACGGCAGGCTTTACAATTTTAACAAGCCATTTTGGTGAAACTTCTGCTAAAAAAACAGCTGTAAAAATCCCAATGGGTACACCTAGCATAATTGCCCCCATTGTTGCAAAAATAGAACCTACTACCATTGGTAAAATGCCATAAAGTTCAATACTTGGTCGCCACTCCAACCCAAAAATAAAGTCTTTGATACCAATTTTAAAAATAGCAGGTGTACCGTTAATAAAAATATACACAGTAATAATAGCAACTGATAAAACGGAAATAAATGCACATATAAAGAAAAAATGCTCCACTATTTTTTCAAAAATTGCTGCTACAATTGATCTTGTATTCCTTTTTTTTGCATGCCTTTGTTGTTTTTCTTTTACTTTCCTATTCACATCAATAATAGTAAATACTTCATCTAATTTCATGTTTAACACCTCGTTTATAATAAAAAAATACTTTCCAACTGACCAATCCACTAACTGTCTGCTCACTTTAAACATTTTAAAACACGCATAGACTCCACCATTTCCGTGGAGTCATTGCTTTGTTTTATAAAAATAGTAATTATATTTATTTTACAGGTATATATCCATTTGCTGCAATGGTTTGTCCTTCTGCACTTAGCATGAATTCTAAATATGCCTTAGTAAGTTCATCTTCTTCACCAAGTGTTACCATGATAAATGGTCTTTGCACTGGGTATTTACCCGCTTGGATATTTTCTACCGTTGGATCCTCTCCATCTACTTTGATGGTTTTTACGGTTTCATCTAAAAATCCTAATGAAAGGTATCCAATTGCATATTGATTATTTTGAACATTTGCTTTTACATTACCATTACCATCACCAATGAGTGCATCTGCTCTTAGCTGCCCCTTATAATCTAAAATCTCTTCAAAAGCACCGCGTGTGCCAGAACCTTCTTCACGGCTTACAACGATAATTTCTTTATCATCTCCGCCTACTTCGCTCCAGTTTGTAATCTCACCTTTAAAGATTTTAGTTACTTGCGCTAATGTTAAATCATCAGCTTTAGTATTAGCTGGATGACCTACGACTGCGATACCATCGCGTGCAACTACGTACTCTTTTACGCCCCAATCTTTTTCTTCTTGTCGTAAATCACGAGATGCCATACCAATTGGCGCTGCACCATCTTTTGGTGCTCTTATGCCACTACTAGAACCAATAGACTGAATATTTACGGTTACCCCTGGGTATTTTGCCATAAACGCATCTGCTACATCTTGTGCAAGAGGTGATACAGAGGTAGAACCTGCGATTTCAAGCGTACCTTCTATTTTGTTTCCTTGGGATTGCTGATTTTGACTCTTGTCTTCTTCTTTAGAACTTGTACCTCCACAAGCTGCTAATAATGTCCCCACTAATAATACGACTAATAAGATACTTATACATTTTGTCATTTTCATTATCTACTTCACTCCTATGTTTTTGATTTTGTTTCTTTACCTCACTCATTTAATACATTAACATTTGTTTGTTAAACAAATATAATGCTTGTGTTAAATATATGTTAACTTCTATATTTTAAATCGACGCACTTTTTGTTTTAAAGATTTGGCAGCGTTAAGTAATTGCTCACTAGCACTTAGAGCAGTATCATTATTTTTAACATGCCGCTCTACCCCTGCATGTATCTGCTGGGTAGCTGCTGTTGCTTCTTCACTTATACCAGCGATTTCTTCAACTGCTTCTAATATATGATGTTTTTCTTCATTCATACAATCAATGGACTTATAAAGCGCTTGCATTTCTTGCTCAATGACATGACTGGTATCTTTAATGGTTTCTAATATTTTTTCTGCCTCTAGCATGGATGTATGTTCATCACAAGATGCTTTTTGTGTTTTTTTCATACTATCTGCCGTTTGAGCTACTTGACTTATCATTTCCGCAAGATATCCATAGGTTTTTTTAGATAACATTTCTACTTCTTGTGCTAGCTGTTGAATTTCTGAAGCAATGACACTAAATCCTCGCCCATGTTCACCAGCCCTCGCTGCTTCGATGGATGCATTAAAGGAAATAAGATTGGTTTGCTTTGCAACTTTTTCAATGCTTTGCATAATCTTCACAACTGCTTCAGATTTGTGCTGTAACCCTTCTATTTCCAAAACGCCCTGTTCTACATAATCCATGTTATTTTGAGAATTGGCATGTAATTGTTGCATCATTTGAATACCTGTTATATTTATTTTTGCATTAGACAATGCTTGATCACTTGCGTGATTGGCATTATGTGTAATCTTGCTTATCTGGCTTGCAAATGCTTGTATTTGAGACAATATTTTTTGAGCTGCTACACTTTGCTGGTCTGATCCACTTGAAATATTTGATACTGAAGCTAATACCTGCTGGGCTGTTGCTGCATTGTTATCTGCCATGGCATAGTATTCTGAAGATGATTTCATGAGCGTACTGCAGGTATAGTCGATTTCCTGCACTAAACCTCGCACCTGCTCAATCATCCTATTAAAATCATGCATGAGCTCGCCTATTTCGTCTTGTAGCTTCACTGGAATACGCACTGATAAATCTCCTTTTTGTACTTGCTTCATACAATTAGCAAGTGCACGTATTGGTTTCACAATGCTGCCTGCTAACCACAAGCTAAGCAAACTAGCAATTAAAAGTACACCTATAAAAACAAATACGTTTTTAAGTATCATTTTATAAATCTCATGCTGAATTTCTTCATACTCCATGGCAACAACAAAATGCCATCCTGTTCGAAAATTAGCTTGAAATGACATCGTTTGCTTTTGATTATCTATCACTTCAGTTAAAAAATCTTGCTCTATGGTTTGGATTTTATCAAAAAATGTGCTACCTAAAAGACTTGTTCCTATCTTTCTCGCATCCTTGTGTGCGGTAATATCCCCTTCAGAATCTACAGCAAAAGCATATCCTGTATTCCCAATTTGAATATATTCTAACATTTGTTGAAATAAATCAACACTGAGCATAGCACCTACAACACCTACAACGCCAAAATCTTTATTTACTGTTGTCGCAATTACAATTACCGTTTCGCCTGTTGTTTCATCAATAAACGGTGATGTATATACCACTCTCCCTCTGTTCTCCATTGCTTTTTGATACCAAATCTGCTCTGTAGGACGATAATCTTTGCTTTGCCTACTAGTAGGATATATAAAGAACTGATCATCATCTGTCCCCATCATAAGCGCTGTAATAGACGTATTCATCTCCTGATACTTTTTAAAATCTTCAACGAGCATTTGCTGATATGTCTCGGAAACTAACACATCTCTTGCACTTCTTTCTCTTGAAATGCTCAGTAACGTTCGTTCTGTGTTATGAAATAATATTTCAGATGACCTTTCTAGTTGAGCTGCAATTAATCTTTGCGTCTGAGAAACAAACGCATTCATCATATTTTTACTATCCACCGAAACATATGTAATAAGTGTGACCATTGATAATACTAAAATACTTAAAAAAATGCCTAATATTTTAAGTAAAATACTTTTTCTAAAAAACTTCACATATACCCCTCCATTCTTTTTAATCATACAAGCAACTGATAAAGGGATAATTAAATCCGTGTAAATTTTTTGTTAAACCCAAGTAAAAAGTCTAACAATCATATGATTGTTAGACTTTTTACTTGATATTCTACTATCCGCTAAACTGCTATTGGTAACTGTATAATAAACACCGTGCCTTTTCCTATTTCGCTTTCTACCTTTAAGTGTCCACCATATAAATTAACAATATGCTTTACAATCGAAAGGCCTAGTCCTGTTCCACCTTGATTTCTTGATCTTCCTTTATCTACGCGATAAAAGCGCTCAAATAGTCTAGGAATATGCTGCTCACATATACCAATACCATTATCTTTTACTTGAAACTCTATCATTTTATAATGCCGCTTACATACAATGTGAACTTTTCCACCTTCGTTATTATATTTTATTCCGTTGTCCACTAAGTTAAGAAGAATCTGTTTTAAACGGTCTTTATTAACGCGTACTAAATGGATATCTGAATCTAACGTATATCCAATCTCTATATTTTTTTGCGCTGCACTTTGTGTTACTACATCTAAAACTTCTTTAACAATATCTTCCAAACAATAGTTTTCAATTCTTATATCCTTTTTCATTGTTTCAATTTCAGATAATTCTAAAATATCTCCTATCAAATTAGAAAGTCTTTCTGCCTCTATATCAATAATGTCTAAAAAATGCTGTGCCACCTCTTTATCATCAATTGCACCATTTTTCAATGTATCAGTAAATCCTTTAATAGAAGTTAATGGCGTTTTAATCTCATGGGTAACATTAGATACAAAGTCACTTCGAATTTGTTCTAACTTACGAATATTCGTAATATCTTGAATAATAATTAAGGCCCCAATTATTTTACTTGTTTTATCTTCTTGTTTTGTTTCTATTTTAGAGCAGTATATTTTATAATGCTGTTCGTCAACTTGTATATCCGTTACTTGCTGTTTATCCCTAGAAGCATCTTTGTAATACTTTTTAATCAATTTATTAAAAAGTTGATTCCGTACAACAAGCAAAATATTTTCTCCGATGATTTTTTCGCTATTAATATTAAATATTTCAATCGCTGCATTGTTAATAAGTATGATGCGATTTTTATTGTCTACAGCAATCACACCACCTATCATACTATCTAGCATTGCTTTCATTTCTGCATTTTTTTCTCTTAGCTGTGTAATTGTTTTATCTAATTGTTGTTGCATTTCAGTAAATGAGCAGGCTAACATACCAATTTCATCATTAGCTTCCACCCTTACATGGCTTTTAAAATTTCCTTTTGTAATATTTTTTGAAAAATTTATAAGTTCGTTAATCGGTCTTGTAATACGATTAGCAAATTGTAACCCTAACCCACTAGCAACGATGACTGCTATTAATACACTTATAATAATCAGTATCATCATTTGTTTACGAATCACTTTAGTATCACCAATAGAAATAGATAGTCTAACAATTAAAGGCTCTATTTCTATACTGTCAATACGAAGTGCAACATATTTTAGATATTCATTAACTGAATCACTATAACGTATACTTAC